>JAYVOS010000343.1:0-17514 GCA_043757775.1 Chloracidobacterium sp.
TTGAATGTGCCGTTTATCGTCGAGAACGCCAGGATGCTGCCCGGTGCCCGGATAACGCCGCCGCCGAAACCGCCGCGTCCGCCTGGAGCAATTGCGCCGCCGTAAGTTGCGAGTTTGGTACCGAGTGCGGTTGCTGCAGCTGCGACATCAGCCGGAGGTGAACCGGCGGTGATCTTCGCGAGTTGAGCTCGTATGCCAGCGACTTCTTCGTTAGCGTCGTAGCTGTCTTTCATCCCGGCCCATGCAGCCAACGCCAGTTTGTTTTGCGCTCGAAGTGACGCCATCATTTTAGGGCTCTCGCCGATACGCGGATCGTTGTGTACGACGACGGTTTGCGTGTATGTAGCACCGTCAACCACGAGTTTGAGCGTGTAGATGCCCGGAAGGACCAGCGGCCCGTGCGGCCCGGGAGTGACATCGCCTACCGGTGCGGCATTCATCTGATTGTTGATGTCAGGATTGTATCCTGGCGGGTCGTCGTAACGGAGGTTCCAGTTTGTTCGATTGGTGCCGACATTGGTCAAAAGAGCACGCGATTCGGGCGATTTTAGCCAATAATCGGGGTATGGCGGCCGTTCAAATTTCGACGGCAAGACGCTGGTTATTGTGCGGACCAACTTGCCCGCCGAGTCGAAAACTTGCAGCTTGATATCGCCTGTCGTCTTTTTGCTGAGGTGGTAATAGATGATCGCACCAAATGGCGGATTTTCCGCGTGGGGCAGCTCGGGGTTCATCGGCTGGTCCCAGTTGCCGTTTTCCCTCGAGCGAATCGCATCACCCGGTTGGAACAAATACGCCGGAGCTGAGGCGATAGTCTGTGCCTTTGCCGCGACCTCACGGAGCGGACTCATATCATCGAGAACCCAGAATCCGCGTCCGTAGGTACAGATCACGAGATCGTTCATCTGATGGTCAGTGTGAAACACCATGTCGCGGATAGACGTGCTCGGCAGATTTTGCCGTAGTGTCTGCCAATGATCGCCGTCATCAAATGATGCGTAAACGGTCGTCTCGGTCCCAACGAAAAGCAATCCTTTTTGCTTAGGATCTTCGCGAATGACATGGACCTGGCTGCCGGTCCGCTCTTCGACCGGCAAGCCTGTGACAATGCGTGTCCAGGTTTTGCCGCCGTCGTGAGTGCGATAAATGTAGTGCTGTTCGGGACCTGCCGGAGCTGCACCTCTGGCGAACCCGAGGTTTGCGACAGCGTACGCGGTATTGACATCGTTGTGTCCGGCTTCGACCGTCACAAAATTTGCGTTTACCGGCAGATCGGTGAAATTCGTCACGTTATTCCACGACTTGCCGCCATCCATCGTGTTGTAGATCTGTCCGGTACTGCTGCCTGACCAAATGACGCCTCGTTTTACGGTCGAGATCGAGAAATCCGATATCGAGCCGCGCGGTGCCGGGAAGGCTTGTGGAGCAGGCGTCGCTCCGGGTGCGGGTGTCGGCGTCGGGGTCGGAGCCACACCACACGGCACGAGCGGCTGGCCCTTTGGTGTAGTGAGATCGGGGCTAAACGGTTTCCAGGTCTCGGCGCCATCGCGCGTCACGAGGATGCAGTTATAGCCTGCATACATCGCCTTTGGTTCGAAGGCCGTATCGAAGCGTTTCCAAGAATCGCGTCCCTCAGTATATAGATTTCTGTCGGTGCCGAAGTTTGGCGCGACGTTGCCCCACTGACCCGTCTCAATATCGATCTTGGTCATGCCGTTACCTTGTGCGAGGCCATAGCCGACACCATAGATCGTGGTCGGTTTTAGCGGATCCGGCACGGCAGTTCCAAACTCAGAAGACTGTAGAGGGTACCAATCGAGGTTCGTGATCTGGCCGAGGTCTCCGCGGCTGCGGGTCATGACGGCTCCAGTGTCCTGCTGCGAACCCATTACCCAATATGGATATCGCGTATCGGTGGCGACTTTGTAAAGCTGTGCGATCGGTATCTGATAGTAACCGCTCCAGGTATTGCCGCTGTCAAAAGTGACGGCAGGGCCCTGATCAAAGCCAAACAGCATTCGGTGTCCGTTCGTCGGGTCGATCCAGATATCGTGCGGATCTTCGCCGCCGGGTGCTCCTTTGAATACATTGAACGTCTTGCCGCCGTCTTTCGATTGAGATACGTAAGTGCTGACCGTGTAGAGAATGTCAGGATCTTGTGAATCGACCCACACACCGGAGCTGAACGAGCCCTGGCCGTTGCCGACGCGACTATCGCCCACGGCCATGTGCTGCCAGGTTCCACCCTGATCGTCCGAACGATACAGCCCTGAAGGGCCTACACCCTGCGGCGGTTTACCGATAACGTAAATTCGCTGGCCGTTAGTATGCATCGCGACGGCTACGCTGATGCGTCCTGAGTAGGGCGGCAATGTGCTGACCTTTGCCCAGGTCTTGCCGGCATCAAGGGATTTATAGAGAGCCGTACCATTGGGCCCGGCAGGAGCTGCTCCACCTCCAAATCCTCCGCCAAAACCACCGCCCGAGCCCTGAGATGTCGCCAACATTACATTTGGCATGTCGTATGCAAACTCAACATCGCGTGTGCCGTTGGCGTTCTCAGGCTTAAGTACGTTTGTCCAGGTCTTGCCGCCGTCGGTGGTGCGATAGATACCCTGTCCGGTGTGTTTCGCGTCGCCCTGCGTCGAAGCGATGACGAGGTTAGGATCTTTTGGGTCAATGACGATCTTGTTGATCTTGGTCGTTTCCTCAAGGCCGATATGAATCCAGGTTTTGCCAGCATCGATCGACTTATACATGCCGTCGCCGGACGAGCCGCCAACCGAGTCGCCCGTACCTGCATAGACGATGTTTGCGTCCGACGGAGCTACCTGGATCGAGCCGATGCTGTCCACATTCTGAAACTGGTCAAAGATCGGAAACCACGTCACGCCAGCGCTTGTGGTTTTCCAGATACCTCCGGCAGGTGTTCCTACGTAGAATACTCCTTGCTGATCTGCCCCTAACGCACCTGTAATGCCTGAGATACGTCCGCCATGATACGGCCCGATATTTCGCCACCGCAGACCCGCAAAAAGGTCGTCGCTCACGGTGCCGTCAGGCTGTATCGTGCTGGCAATGATATTTGCAGCACCGACACGAGCTGCAGAACTAAGTTGAAAAGAAACCACTGCGAAGACGAACACGAATAACAAACACGTTCGCACAGAGTAACGTCGGGTCGATGAATGCATAGCGAAAAGCTCCTACTACTATTAAACTTGGTTGAAAGTAACACCATTTACGAATCTGGACAAGAGAGGTCTGATAAGGCCTGTCCAGTTGTTACGTCAGATCATGCGGATGGGTTTCGTCCGGCAAGATTAACCGCTCGGTAATGGGTCAGTTTGAAATATAAATCTTCTCTCCGATCTCCGCGAAATCTCCGCAATCTCAGCGTTTAACTTTAGTTGAGGATTTTTCAACGCGGAGTGCGGCGAGAGGGGCGCTGAGTTCGCTGAGTTCGCTGAGTTCGCTGAGTTCGCTGAGTTCGCTGAGTTCGCTGAGTTCGCTGAGTTCGCTGAGTTCGCTGAGAAGTTAATTGAAAGCCTAATAATTGCAAATTGAACCACTACCCTACCGCTCTTATTTGCCAACTTTCCAGCCAGATAACCTTTTACAGAAGCTATATTTTCGACCGCTCATACTGAGCAAAGAGCCGTGTGATCTCGGCGTTGAGTTTTTGCTTTTCGGCGAGGTTTGGGGTCTTGTCGCGAAGCTTGACGAGGTTTTCGATCTGGAGCTGCAATTCCTCGGTCCTGTTCTGCGGCTTTTGGGGTTTGCCGATCTGGTATTTGTCGTCCATAGATTAATTTCGGAATTCGAGCATCCGCTCGACGTATTTGGCGATGATGTCGGCTTCGAGGTTAACGGGTTGGTTGGGGTTAAGAGAAGAGAGATTGGTTAATTCCCAGGTTTTGGGGATGACGGCGATGTCGAATTGGTCTTCGCGAAGAGCGGCGACGGTAAGCGAGATGCCTTCGACGGTGACGGAGCCTTTGTAAACGAGATATTTGGCGAAGGCGAGCGCAAAACCGATGGTGACGGTCCAGAAATCGCCTGTCTGCACCGCCGAGATAAATGTCCCGCGGCCATCGACGTGGCCTTGGACAATGTGCCCGCCGAGCCGTGTGGCGGGCGTGACGGCACGTTCGAGATTGACGGGAGAGCCTGTTCTTAGTTCATTGATCGTCGTTCGTTGCAATGTTTCGGGTGAAACGTCGGCAGCAAAGCTTATCGCACTAACGTCGAGTGCCGTCAGACAAACTCCATTGACCGAGATTGAATCGCCGTTAGCGATATCGGACGTAACCAGTGATGCGGTGATAACAATTCGCTCACCGCCGACAAACGGCTCGCGGCTTTGTACTTTTCCTAGTTCTTCTATTAAACCTGTAAACATTTGTGTTAACTAATAACTGATAACTGATAACTTAGGATCTCGAAGTTTTGATAGAGGCAACTAGTATTTTTTGCAACTCTATACAGTCATTCAATAGAGATTCGGCGAGTTTGGGATTTATCAGTTCACTGTCTCTTAACAATCTTAACCAATAATTTGTTTCAAAAGCCTCTTTGTTTGCGATCGCCATTTTATGAATAAAGTCCGCCCGCGACTGCCCTTGCTTTGATTCTTCAACATTTGCCCCTATCGAGGTGCCTGAACGCAAAACCTGTTTTGAAAGAACAAACTCTTTTTCTTTCTCAACCAAGTGTCTGCTCAATTTCACTATTCGTAGTGCAAATTGATAGGATTTGTCACGCAGCGGGTCTTCTTTCATTCGTTTTCCGTTATCAGCTATAAGTTATCAGTTTTCAGTTATTTGCTTTACCGCTCTTTCGACCTGTGACAGTTTTCTAATGTCGATCGAGATCGGTTCGCCGTCGGCGACCTCGTTGTAGATGCTGACGAATTTGTGGCCGCAGCGGATCTCGTGCGGTTTGTAGGACGAACGCGTGTGGACGACCTGTGCGAAGGTCTCGTCGGTCGCGGTGATGAGTATCAGCAATTCGGCGTCGGTGGCGTTGAGGTCGGCTTGCGTCAGGCCTCGGAGCGGCGAATCTTCGGTGATCGGGTGGACGACCGTCAGGGCGAGCGGCAGAAATGTGACCTTTTTGCGTTCGAGATCGAGGAAATCAAACCGCCGGACGGTCTTGCCATTTTCGTTGATGAATCGGGCAAACAATACCTGTATCTGAACCTCGATAAGCTGGCTGCTGCGGCCATTGACGAGTCGAAACATTAGCCCCTCAATATCGCGATACGGAGCAATGACAGCGACCTCGCTGAATATGATCCGTGCGGTCGGCCGGGCAAAGCGTGCGAAGACAAGGCCCGTGATGAGCGCATTCGCGAGCAGACTGTAATACGATTCGATTGTGACGAGCAGATTTGGCACGACGCCGACCGGATGGATCGTGCCGTAGCCGATCGTCGCAAACGTCTGCACGCTGAAAAAGAATCCGCGTATCAGCATATTTGCCATCGGCTCAGCCGAAGTATCGACTAGTGCAGCCGGGCCAAATGTCGCATACACCGCTCCGAATACGACATTGCTAGTGAAATAGAGCAGCAATACGAGCAGCAAAAATGTCCGCCATTTCATCGAGAGCAGCGTGTGAAAAAGATTGAGCGACGAGAGAAACGGCAGCCCCGTGCGTTGGACATTGAACGTGCCATCGGCGTTGAGCAAACGCTGCCGGCTCTGGCCTGAGACGACCGAGCCAAAGCCCAGATCGCGCTCGGCCTGCTCGGCGATGTTGGCTGCTTCGTATGCGCTGTCGAGTGTTTGTTCGGTCACGGTTATCTAGCGATTATAGCGACTGGCAAAGATAATTGTAAAAGTAAGCGGCAGATGAAATAATCTAAAATCGCGCCGCAAGGGGCGTTTGCGGGCAGGCTGCCCGCGTTCCGACATTATGGCAAAAGCAAAAAAAGAGGGTGTCGAGCCGCCAATTTTACGCAAAACCGACACCGGCGACATCGACGTCGGCTCGCTCGCAGATCTGCTCGAATATTTTCTCACCTACGACGAACGTACCGCGCGAATGCGTCATGCAAACAGCGATGAGCTGTTTCAATGGAAACAAGCTGACGACGAAGCTAACGGCGTGGGCATTTATCCATTTGAAAATGCCGAGGCAAGATTTGCCGTCGGTGCGGTGCAGGCTCTGGGTGAAAATAATACCGAGCCGCTACTAAAGGAATGGATCACCGACGTTCTCGAAGCCTTGGGACGCGCCCGCGAGACCAAAACCGAGCTCGAACACAGCTTTAAACTAGATGCCGATATGGAAGCTTCATCAATCGCCAAGGCTGACAAGTTGACAACCAACACCGAGAAACGGCTCTACCTCTCATGCTGCTGGCTGGAAGTATTATGCACTGCGGAGGCTCGTTTCTTAGGCTATGTGTATCAGGAGATATACGGCGCGCCGTTCGCTCCGTAAGTATCATAAAGGTTTAATTCTGTTTGCGTCGAAGACGCAGGAAGAAAGTAGCCAGACGTGAAACGTCTGGTAAAACGAACGTTGACCTCGCATCGGAGATGCGAAAACAAATACTGCTCACTACAAGTATCGCTCGTCATAGGGTGTGTCACTCCGCTCCAACAATTCAATATACTCTTGCTTGAATGTTTTCCCGATGTGATGTTCTTCCTGATCTTGAACATATTTTCTCACTGCCTCCACGCCCGTTGGGCTGACGGTAAAGGCCCCATATCCTTTCTGCCATGCGAATTTCTTTCCAAGCTCACGGTTGATCCATTTAGAAGAGTCCGCTTTGATATCACGAAGAACATAATCGAGTCGGTGTGATGTTTTTAATCCGACCAGTAAATGCACATGGTCGTGAATTCCGCCGATCGCGAGTGGTACGCCGTCGAGCTTTTTAACGATGCCGCCGAGATAGGCGTGGAGACGAGGTTTCCAATCAAGCTCTATCAAAGGCAAGTGTCCTTGCGTCGCGAATACCAGGTGATAATGAAGATTTGTGTGAGTTGATGGCATACTTTTCTCGTGCTCCTTCAGAGCACTACTCAAGTTTTATCTTTCCAGACGTTTCACGTCTGGCTACCATCAGGCAGCATCTCCGATGCTGAGGAAGAATGAACTTCAGACTTGTCTGACGCTAAAGTCCGAGGCTCCTGAACGATCTACCTGAATGTCTGACACTGCTTCATGTCGCCCGATTTGTACCCGACGGCGAAATACTGCATCCGCTGTTGGGCGGAGCCGTGCGTGAACGAATCAGGCATGACGTAACCCTGAGCTTTTTTCTGGATCGTATCGTCGCCGACAGCACCCGCCGCACGGATCGCTTCCTCCGGATCGCCGACCTCTACGCGGCCTTGTTTCTGAGCAAAGTTTGCCCACACGCCGGCGTAGCAATCTGCCTGTAGTTCGAGCGCGACCGACAGACGATTGTTGGTTCCGGCGGCCTGGACCTTGTCCATCGTACCGAGTAGATTTTGGATATGATGGCCGTATTCGTGCGCGATAACGTATGCTTGGGCAAAGTCGCCGGGAGCTTTGAACTCACGACGAAGCTCGTCAAAGAACGCAAAATCGAGATAGAGTTTGAAATCGCCCGGGCAATAAAACGGCCCGGTCGCAGCAGATGCTCCGCCGCAAGCTGACTGCGTCTGACCGCTGAAGAGAACGAGTTTGGCTGGCCTGAACTGGACGCGGGACTGCTGCGGCAATATCTGTTTCCAGGCGTCCTCAAGATTTCCCATTACGGCTCCGGCAAATTTACGGTTATCGTCCTGCGACACAGTCTTATTGGCAGTCGTGCCGGGTGCCGGAACATCGCCGGTCGGGGCGTTTTGCAATAATTTGCTCGGGTCGCCGCCGCACATGTAGATCGCGAGAGCAAGTATCACGACGCCTAAGCCGCCTCCGCCGATCATTGCCGGGCCGCCCATGCCTCGACGGTCCTCAATATTGTCGCTCTGCCGCTGATCACCTAAACGCATAAATATTCGCCTCCAACTCCGACTGGCAAGATTTTAACATTTTCGATGCATCTTATTGAAATAAAACGCCCTGCAAAATCTTGACATAGACGGACTTAGAGGATTATGATTCAGAGACGTTTTAGTTTAAGTATTCTCTTTCCGTAGTTTCTGAAACTTTTAGGAGGAAACAATGATCAAACTAGACATTGTCAATCTGGTCGCTGACCGGACAGGCGTGCCGAAACAAAAGGCCGAGCAGGTCGTGGACTCGCTGTTTGAGGCAATGAAAGAAGCCCTCGCTCAGGGCAAGCGTATTGAACTACGCGGATTTGGCGTATTTGTCGTCAAACCGCGAAAACGCGGCGTTGGCCGCAATCCGCGAACCGGCCAGGAAGTACCGATCCCTGCGGGCAAGACCATCAGATTTAAACCCGGTAAGGAGCTGGTCGCTAAAGCCGTCTGATACGTATCTCAAATTTTTATAGAGGTTATTGATCGTAGATCGCGAGTGGCGCTAAATGCGCCCTGCGGCCTACGATCTTTGTAATTAAACCCACCAATGACAGATCCCGAATATTTTCACGAACCATCTCTGCCGCGAATAAGCGTTGGCACGTATGTTCGCCACCTGCTACTGCTTGCAGTGACATTTTGCACGGCGACGATAGCCGGGACGCTGTTCCCTTTTGGGCCGGGTGCTGAAATACCTGACGCTGACCCGCAGACGGCATCCGAGATAATGCAGTTCATAACCACAATACCGGTGCGATATGCAGCGTTTCTCAGCAGTGCCGTTCATAGGATATTTACCGATACGGCAACCCTCAAATACGGACTCAGCTTTTCGATCTCGCTGCTGTTTATATTGATCTGTCACGAGATGGGGCATTACATCGCGTGCCGCATTTACAAGGTCGATGCGACGCTGCCGTTTTTCCTGCCGACACCGCCGATGATCGGCCCGGCGGGGACATTTGGCGCATTTATAAAGATACGCTCCCCGATGCCTTCGCGACGAGCCATTTTTGACATAGGCGTCGCGGGGCCAATTGCGGGTTTTATGGCATTGATACCTGTGGCGATCATCGGAGTCTGGACAATGGAACCGGCGACTGCGGCACAGCTTGCAAGCCCAAGCGGGCTCGTTTTTTCCGATCCGCTGTTTGTAAAACTGCTGGGCAAGGCATTTGGACACGATCCCGCGACGAGCGTCGGCAATGCTTTTTATTTTGCTTCGTGGGTAAGTTTGCTTGTGACGGCGTTAAATCTGATCCCGTCCGGCCAACTGGACGGCGGACATGCGGTATACGCTGTGTTTGGAGAGACGGTGCACAAATGGATGGGACGCGTCGCGTTTTCAGTCATGGCAACGCTGTCTGTTATTGGGTTCTTTTTTTTCAACAGCCCGAGCGGATTTCTGATCGCGATCATCCTGGGCATTATGATGCGTGTCGGTCATCCGCAACCGTGGGATCAAACGCCACTCGATGCGAAACGAAAAATGATCGCGTTTCTCACCCTGGTAATTTTCGTGCTGTGCTTCGTGCCGTTTCCGATACAAATAAACTAAGAGACGACTGACAAATGCTTTGAGTCGGAGCCCTTTTCCTTGACCATTTTATTCGGCTATACTTTACTTTATCCCATCGAGAATTTAACATTTTCTGTCATGGAGACATATTGATGCTTGGCAAAACCATTTCGCATTATCACATCACCTCTCAGCTGGGCGAGGGCGGGATGGGTGTTGTCTATGAAGCCGAAGATACCAATCTGGGCCGCCAAGTTGCGCTAAAATTCCTTACCCCAGCAATGGCCGGCGACGAAAACCTCTTGCAGCGTTTTCAACGGGAGGCTCGGGCCGCGTCTTCGCTTAATCACCCGAACATCTGCACCATACACGGTATCGAGCAGCATGAATCCGAACACTTTATCGTCATGGAGCTGCTGGACGGCGAGGCACTTGGCGACCGTATTCGCCGCAGTCCGATTGACATCGATACACTCCTTAGACTCGGAGTTCAGATCGCTGACGCACTAGAATCCGCGCATTCGAAGGGTATCATCCATCGCGACCTAAAGCCTGCGAACATTTTTGTCACATCACGCGGACAGGCAAAGATATTGGACTTCGGCCTCGCCAAGATCGAGCAGCAAAAACCTGATGCCGCGTCGAACGTGCCGACAGCAATTGCGGATGGCCTGACCTCGGCCGGGGCGACCATGGGGACGATCGCCTACATGTCGCCCGAACAGGCCCGCGGCCAGGTTACCGACGCGCGAACGGACCTGTTTTCCTTTGGTACCGTACTTTACCAGATGGCGACCGGAATGTTGCCATTTCAAGGTGACACGTCGGCGGTCGTTTTCGATTCCATACTCAATCGCGATCCTGTATCGCTTATTGAGATCAACCCGTCGCTGCCAGCGGAGCTTGACCGAATAATCACGCAGGCACTCGAAAAGGATCGCGATCTGAGGTTTCAGAGCGCAACGGAACTTAAGACAGCCCTGAAACGGTTGAAACGTGACCTCGATTCGGGCCGGCACTCCGGCGAGACTAGCGCCATCCACAGCACTCGGGCACCGCAGATCGTCCATGAACATTCCATCGCCGTCCTTTATTTCGAAAACCTCAGCGGTATTAAAGAGGATGAGTATCTCCGCGACGGTATCACGGAAGACATTACGACTGAGCTTTCGAAAATAAAGGGGGTGAGGACATATTCGCGAGCCAATGTACTCGCCTATCGCGACAAGCTCGTGACCCCAAGCCAGATCGGACGTGAGATCGGCGCATCTTTTGTGCTCATCGGCAGTCTGCGTCGTGCCGGTAATCGTTTGCGAATCAACGCCCAGCTTATCGATGCCGCCACGGATTTTCCACTCTGGTCTGAACGATATGATCGCGAAATGGCAGACGTCTTTGAGGTTCAGGACGAGATCGCGTCAAAGATCGCGGCTGCTCTGCGCATCACGCTTTCGCCGCAGGAACAGCAGGCTCTCGCTGCAAAGCCCACCGAAAACCTTCAGGCGTACGATCTTTATTTACGTGGCAGGAATTATGCCCGTCGCGTTGGGCGGCAGGACATGCAGTTCGCTCTGCAGATGTACGAGAACGCTGTTGCTCTGGATGAGGATTTCGCACTCGCTCATGCGGGACTGGCGAACCTCTGCGCTCAATACTATTACCACTACGAACGTCAACAGCAGTGGATAGACAGGGCCATTGCCGCGACCCGTAAGGCGAGTGCTAATGGAAATGACGCCCCTGAGATCAGGCTTGCTGAGTCGTGGGTGGAATTTGCCGAAGGACGGTATGACACCGCCGTTGAGAAGGTTCGAACCGCGCTTGCGCGCGACCCCGACCTCGATGGCGGCTACTATCTCTTAGGACGTGCCCTCTTTGAGGCGGGACGATACCAGGATATTGCGGAGATCATGGAGGATGCGCTGGCTCACGCCGGCGAGAATTACAATACGACCATTCCGATCCACAACGCGCTCGGCGCACTTGGAAAGAAGGAAGCCCTCAAAAACTTTATCCATCGCGAGATCGCCGTCTTTGAGGAGCATCTGAAAAAGGTGCCCGAGGATGCACGTGCCCGTGTCCTGCTAGCGAGCGATTACGCAATGCAGGGCCGTTTGGAAGATGCCAAACGAGAAGCTGACATGGCAATTGCTCTGCGTCCTGATGATACGATGATCCTTTACAATACTGCCTGCGTTTTCTGCGCTATGAACAATCCCAAGGACGCAATGGCCGCCCTCAAAAAGTCGTGGGAAGGTGGAAATCGAAACTCCGCATGGACCCGCCAGGATCCGGACCTCACGATACTTCACGGCGACCCGGAGTTTGAAAAGCTTTATCCTGCTGAGACAGCGGCGGCCTGAGCAGTCCAGCGGGTTTCAATTAGTTTTCAATTACCCAGTTAGATAGCCGACGGCAGCAGGCCTTTTATCTCTTTGACCATCTTATCGACATCTTCTTGTCCGTCGAGGGCGATCATAAAGAAATCGTAGCTCGTCTTAAAGCAGACCATTCCGTTGCCGAAAAACCAGACACCTTCGAGCAGAGGATTGCCGCCGATGATGCTGCCCAACGGGAAACCTGTGACCGCTGCCGGATTGAGGACATTTGTCATCATCACGGCACCTGACGCGAATGAAAATGCTCCCAAGAGCGGTGCTCCGATGCGGGTTGCGATATCACGTTCAAATTTGATGCGTTCAGCGTCGGCCTCATTGAGCTGGCCTTTTTGAATAAGGTCTTCGCGACGTTTTAGATAGCCGTCAAAATTTTCGGCGAGCTTTTTGACCGACCACGTCGGTATCGCCGAATTGAGCAGCCAGTGCGAGCTCAATCCTGTAAAAACAACTCCGAGCCCCGCACCTATAGCCATCGAAACGCCCGTCGTCGCGGCCCTCATCGGATCTTCCTGTGCCCAACCGGCGGCTTTCTTTACAGACTTTAACGCCGAGTCGAGCGTCGTCGTAAGACTCGCACCAAACCCGACGACCTTTGCTACACGCTTGGCGTTTGTTCCGACAGTATCGGCCGCGTCGTCGAACATATCTCCGGCCTTTCCAGCTGCATCCACGACCACGCCGCCGGCTTTTGCTCCGGCATCGACGGCTACATCACGAACAGGCTCGCTGGCGTTCCAAGCGGTTCTCGCCGTGTCGGCAGCACCATGTGCAACGTCTTCGGTAACCTTAACGGCCGATTTACCAAAGTCCGATTTCTCCGCCTCGGTTTTGACGTATTCGGCACCTGTTTTAGCAGTGTCATATACGACGCGGGCTCCGCCCTCGATCTTTTCTTTTAACCCGTATTGCGAATCGATCTCTTCGAGTTTCTCGGTCGCTTTTTTTGTCCAACGCTCAAATGTTTCTTTGTAATCGCTCATATCTTTATTTGTTGCCGTATCTATCACCAGCCAAAACAAAATACGGTTATCTATAGACGAATGTTCTAAGAATCATACGGCTCCGCCGTTCTATTTGCGGAAAAGCTTTGCTTTTCCGGCCCCATCCCCACCTTATTTGTGCGGCTATGCCGCCGGTAAAAAGAAAAATATCTGACCATATTCAATGCTTTTGCGAAACGAGGCGGCATAGCCGCAATAGACATTATATATTACACGGAAAAGCATAGCTTTTCCGCAAATAGATGGGCAGAGCCCAAAGTCTTTCAACATACCGATGATGGCATCAAATTAAGCAAGATTCAATAGATTTTTGCGTCGAATTTGTTATGCTATTTGTTCGTATGCTACTGGTAAAATGTCCGCATTGCGGTAATGAAGTAGAGTTTAGCGGTAATGAATATCGGCCATTTTGCTCCGAGCGGTGCAAGATGCTTGATTTTGGAGCGTGGGCCGATGGCGATTATGGGATCGCGGCGGAAACGTCGGAGATGAGCGTAGAGGAAATTGACGCTCTCGAAAAAGCTCTGGAGAATAAGGAACAATGACATTATTTTTAGATCTATTGCCGGAACCGGGCGGCGTAGGCACATTTGCTATCGTCGCGTTTTTTCTGATATTTCTCGCCGTTGCTTTCATTGCATTTAAGATGCTCAAAAAGACGGTGAAAATGGCGTTTCGCATTGCCATTGTAGCGATAATTTTAGCGGTTGCCGTCGCAGGCAGTATTGCATTATGGGCGGTCGGGACGACCAAGCCTACACGTCCGTCGCCCGCTCGTGTAAATCCAAAATAACTCCCTTATGGCCGAAGCCGGAACAAAGATCAGTGTTTGGCAGAGGTACGCGAAACTCCCGCGAAATGTGTTGGCGTTGAGCCTCGTCAGCCTCCTAAATGACACGTCCAGCGAAATCATCTATCCCGTATTACCTGCGTTTCTCGCTCTGAGCCTCGGGGCATCGCCGTTTGCCATCGGCTTGATCGAAGGGTTTGCCGAATCCATCGCCAGTATTCTAAAACTCTTTTCGGGTTATCTCAGCGACCGTTTCGGCACGCGAAAGCTGCCTGTTTTTATGGGCTATTCGCTTGCGGCTATAACGCGTCCGTTCCTCGCCTTTGTCACAAGCTGGCCGCAAGTGCTAGTCGTGCGTATGACAGACCGTGTCGGCAAAGGCATCCGCGGAGCTCCGCGTGACGCTCTGATCGCCGAAAGCGTGCCGAAAAAGGAACGCGGATTTGCGTTTGGCTTTAACCGCGCCGCTGATCATCTCGGAGCAGTTTTCGGGCCGATAGCCGGATTTATTTTGCTATCCGTCTTTGCGGCAAACTGGCAGAGCCCGACGATAATGGAATATCAAAAGGTATTTCTTTTTGCGTCAGTTCCGGTCGTGCTGGGCTTGCTCGTAATCGCTTTTTTAGTCAAAGAAGAGGATAAGAAAGTCGATGAACACGCGGTTCCGCCAAAATTTTCGCTTCGCGGTTTCGACGGTAATTTTAAACGCTTTCTGGTAGTGATCGCTGTCTTCACATTATCAAATTCGACCGATGCCTTTTTGCTCCTGCGTGCGGGACAAGCCGGTATTTTGCCTGTAATATTGCCACTGTTGTGGATGACGCTGCATGTGAGCAAGGTCGTCAGTTCGCTGATAGGCGGTAACTTGTCAGATAAGTTTGGCCGCAAAAAGCTGATCGTGACTGGGTGGCTGATCTATGCGGCGGTGTATGTCGGTTTCGCATTCGTCGATTCCGCGTGGCAAGTGTGGGCTCTTTTCATCGTGTATGGCACATATTTTGGCTTAACCGAAGGCGTCGAAAAAGCATTTGTCGCCGATATGGTACCTGATAACAAGCGTGGTACAGCTTACGGCTTGTACAATCTTGCATTCGGCATCACGGTTTTCCCTGCCTCACTGCTGTTTGGCTTGGTGTGGAACGAATTTGGTGCGGCAACCGCATTTATCGCCAGCGGCTGCGTCTCTCTCATCGCGATATTATTGCTCCTAACGATCAAAACTGAAAATCAATTGACGGAGCATTAAAGTAAGCAGGCCTAGAATTTTTCAATCCGGTAAAGCTGCCGCACTCTCTATATGTGCGGAGACGCACAGACCTCTTATTTCGATCCCCGTTATTATTGTTTCGTAACTCAACTTTTCGTTTCAATACAATTGCCTAACAAAAAATGGAGCTTTATGAGCGAAATCATTTTTTGCTGCTTTGAGTAGTAGTAGATTTGAATAAGAATTGGTAAAAAATAATGAAAAATATCCATTTGATCAAAACTTTTGACACTGACGGGATGAACGAAATGCTCAGAGATAAAGAAGTATCCGAGCTTTTTGACGGTGCGTTTCGCAAACTCATCGAGGTGCGGTTGCGTAACGGTGCAGTTTTGTCGCGGCATAAAGCGTCGGAGCCGATAACTGTGTTTTGCGTTTCCGGGAATGGTATCTTTAGGGCAGGAGCAGATCTAGAGGATGAATTGCAACTATCAACCGGTACCTTATTGACGCTTGACGCGGGTGTCGAACACGAAGTGGTCGCACAGCCTGGCATTCACCTGCTCGTCACAAAATTTAAGAATAGTTAGATCGACGGCCGACGTAGCTACGAGGAGAAATTCGCATGAAAAAACTTTGGATATTGATGATCGCTGTATTTGTATTTTCGTTTGCCATTCTCGGCTGGGTCGGAACCGAGATATTTCGTCAGGCTCCGCCGATACCGCGTGAGGTTGTTTCGACCGACGGCACGGTTTTGATTCCCAATGAGCAGATCATGGATGGCCAGAACGTCTGGCAGGCGATGGGCGGAATGCAGGTTGGTTCGATCTGGGGTCACGGCTCGTATGTCGCACCGGATTGGACGGCTGATTATCTGCATCGCGAGGCATTGTTCATTCTTAACGAATGGTCGGGCGGACAATACGGTAAGGACGGCAGCACGCTGTCGGGTGAGCAAAAAGCCGTTTTGCTGCAGCGTTTGCAGACGTTGATACGGACAAATACTTACGACGCAGCGACAGGGCGGTTGACGCTCGACCCGATACGTGGGCGGGCGTTTGAGGACAATCTAAAACATTATTCCGAAGTTTTCACGAACGGCAACAAAGACTACGCGATACAAAAAGGTGCACAAGCCGATCCTGTAAAACTGCGGCAGCTTACCGCGTTTTATTTCTGGACCGCCTGGGCATCTGCTGCGAACCGCCCGGACAATAATATCTCATACACCAGCAATTTCCCGTCCGAACCGCTTGTCGCCAATTATCCAACGAGCAGCTCGATCATCTGGACAGGCGTAAGCGTTATCTTGCTGATCGCCAGCATCGGCGGTATGGTCTGGTTTTACGCTGGATGGCGTAAGGAAGAACTGGAACGCGATACTCCAGATGAAGATCCTCTGATCGGGGCAAAACTCACGCCGTCGCAAAAGGCGACGGTCAAATATTTTCTGGTCGTCTCGCTGCTATTTCTGCTGCAGATCGTAATGGGTATAATCACTGCTCATTACGGCGTAGAGGGCGGCGGGCTATACGGGATACCGCTCGATCAGGTGCTGCCGTATGTCGTCACGCGGACGTGGCACACACAGCTGGGCATATTTTGGATCGCAACCGCGTGGCTGGCGGCAGGTCTATTTATTGCCCCGTATATCTGCGGTTATGAGCCTAAAATGCAGAGACTCGGCGTGAATGTTTTATTTGGTGCTTTGCTGCTCGTTGTACTCGGTTCGATGGCCGGCCAGTGGATGAGCGTGATGCACATGCTGCCCGGCGATCTATGGTTTTGGTTTGGACATCAGGGTTACGAATATGTCGATCTCGGTCGTGTGTGGCAGGCTGCCCTGTTTGTCGGGTTACTCTTGTGGCTTTTCCTTGTCGCCCGTTCGGCCCTGCCGGCTCTAAAGCAAAAGGGTAACAACAAGTCGTTGATCACACTTTATCTGGCGACAACCGCCGGTATCGCGCTGTTTTACGCTCCGGGACTTTTCTGGGGAATGCGTTCGCACCTGACGGTTGTCGAATATTGGCGCTGGTGGGTCGTCCACCTGTGGGTCGAAGGATTTTTCGAAGTTTTCGCAACCGTCGTGATCGCGTTTCTTTTTGCCAAGCTGCGGGTGATCCGGGCTGATCACGCTGCGTATGCCGCGTTGCTATCAGGTGCGATCTATCTGAGCGGCGGCATTATCGGAACGCTGCATCATCTTTATTTTGCGGGAACGCCGACAGTTGCGTTGGCATTTGGCTCGGTATTTAGCGCACTTGAGATAGTGCCGCTCGTTTTCGTCGGCTACGAAGCTCTCGAAAATATTCGCCACTCTAAGGCACGGCCGTGGCTCGCCCAATATAAGTGGGTCGTCTATTTCTTTGTTGCAGTCGCCTTTTGGAATCTGATAGGTGCCGGTGTTTTTGGATTTATGATCAATCCGCCGATAGCCCTCTATTATATGCAGGGCCTGAATACGACAGCGGTCCACGCCCACGGTGCCCTTTATGGTGTATATGGAACTCTCGGGCTTGCGTTAACTCTGTTTTGCCTGCGGGCAATGCAGCCGGAACGACAGTGGAACACAAAGCTGCTCGCCTTCTCGTTTTGGGCGATCAATATCGGTATGCTGATGGA
>JAYVOS010000344.1:0-4606 GCA_043757775.1 Chloracidobacterium sp.
CGTTGCCTCGCGAATTTTCATCACCGACGATGCGACAAGGTCGGGTTGGAATGCCGATGAGGAGAAGAATATTCCCTATGTCCAGCTCGAACAAAGGAAACTGATCGCAAACGGCGTCGCTCCCGATGCCATTACTATTTTGCCAGGAACTGTTTCGGGGACTGACGAGGAAGCAATGAAACTAGCTGAAGAGGTGACGGCGAGGCCTTTGGGCAAAGTGCTGATCGTAACGTCCGCATATCACTCGCGGCGTGCGTTGTGGACATTTGAAAGGATACTCGCCGGAAAAAATATCGAGATCGGCATCGCTCATCCGCCGACCGGCGAGCAGACGCCTAATCGGAATTACTGGTGGCTTCGGCCTCGCGGCTGGCAGACGGTCGCCGGCGAATATGTGAAATCCGTAGTCTATTATCTCTATTATTAGCAGGTGGTTTTGTAAACGATATGCAGGAGATTGCACTACAACATTCAGCAGAGGTCGCGGCAGGCGAGCGGTTTGAATTTGGCAAAAACTGGAGCGCGTTTCTTTCTGTTCTTAACGACGAACGCATCGCGACCGCTGAGGCTTCGCTCAAGGAAATGCTTGAGTGTGAAACGCTTGAGGGTAAAACATTTCTCGACATAGGTTCGGGCAGCGGGTTGTTTTCACTTGCCGCTAGACGGCTCGGGGCTAAGGTTCATTCGTTCGATTTCGACAGTAATTCCTACGCCTGCACAAAAGAGCTTCGCCACAGATATTTTGCTCATGACGATGATTGGACGGTCGAGCAAGGCTCGGCACTCGATCGCGAATACGTCGAATCACTAGGCAAATTTGACATTGTCTATTCGTGGGGAGTGCTCCACCATACCGGAAAGATGTGGGAAGCCCTCGGCAACGCCGTCATTCCGACAAGCCTTGGCAGCAAACTATTTGTAGCGATCTACAACGACACCGGCAGCCAAGCGAGGCGTTGGCACTGGATCAAGAAAACCTATTGTCGCCTGCCGCGATTTCTTAAAACACCTTTCGCCGTCGCCGCAATATTGCCCGACGAAGCCCGCAATCTCGCACGCTCCGTCGTCACCCTCAAACCGATGGAATACGTCCGATCATGGACACAATACAAAAATGGCCGCGGCATGAACCACTGGCACGATATCATCGACTGGGTCGGCGGCTTTCCCTACGAGGTCGCAAGCGTCGATGAGATGTTTGAGTTTTACAAAGCGAGAGGCTTTTCGCTCACTAAAGTAAAATCCGGCGGCGTCGGTCTCGGGTGTAATGAGTTTGTCTTTGAACGCAGTTAAGTTTCATCAAAACCACCGCCACCGCCATCGCCCGCATGACCGACGATTGCAAAAAGGAAATTACTAGGTTTTTGGAGAAGTAATGCAGCTTTCAGGCTCCGCCTATCGATGTGCGGAAAAGCTATGCTTTTCCGCTCGGCGAACAAGACTTCGAAACCGCCATCGGCAGCCAAACCAAGTTACTCGTCCCTGTGCAAAAAAAATGTCTTCCTGTCACCCCGCAATGGCTCGTCGTCAACAGAAAATGTCTTCCATGCAAGCCTGCATGGCTTCCATTCAGCTCCGCATCCTTTCCATGCAACCTTGCATGGCTTCCTGTCAATAAAGAATATATTCCCGTCAAGCCTCGATCCTTTAGTGTGCGGCCTTACGACGCTTCTGTGCGGACGTGCAATGACGTCGTGGCGGTGTGCAAGACGTTAGAAAAGCGCTACGAGATAGCCTCACGAGCCTTTAGAACGGCCTCGACGCGATCTTGCAGCATTATCGCGGTCGCTTGCGCCGAAAGAATAGGTGGCATCAATACGATCTCATTGCCGAAAGACGTCGACGACGTAAAGGAAATAAAGATTCGACGGTGTGAGGATAGATCGGGATCGTTTACGACCGCTACATTCTCAAGCGGAACCGAAATTGTACGTAGATAATTCGAAATCTTTAGCGAATCGCTCGTAAGATGCACGGACTTTAGCGAACCGACCATCCACAGAATGAACGCGAGAGCGATTGAACAGAACGCAAAAGCAGAAATAGCTTTAATGCTGAAATCAACTTTTACAATCGATTGAATAATCGCGACTACTAACGCGATTCCCCAAATACCCGGGAACACAAATTTCCAAAAGAATGTTGTCGCCGACGAGATACGCATTACTTTACGCCTCGACGAAGTTGACGGTTGTGTCGATCAGAGATTTGGGGATGAGGGCGGGAAAGTGTCGCATTGATTACTCACCGTTCTTGCCCATTTTATCGAGCAATTCTTGCCAGCGAGGGTCATCACGGAGCGATTCTAGGTTAACGTCATTTGTAAAGTGTTCTTTATTTTCGTTACCCAGACGGACGGATTTGCCGAGCCATTTGAAAGCGAGATCCTTGTCGGCAGTGAGTGCGTAGGTCGAGGCGACCCAATACGCGGTGTCGTGATCGGTGCGCGAAAGAGCGAGCACGTCGTCGGTAAGCAGTGCGAGCGCCTCATCCTTACGTCCTGCACCGGCGAGATATTCGGCGTATAGGGGACGAACCCCGTCCATACGCGGATTTTCTTTCAGAACAGACGCTATTAGGTCGATTGCCTCGTCGTGGTTGCCCTGATAATAAAACACGCCCGATCGAAATATCTTGAGCATCGGGTGATTTGGCTCGGCCTTTACGCCTTTGTCCAACTCGGCCAGAGCCATGTCAAATTCGCGTCGATAGATAAAAATGCGGGCACGGTTGTATGCAGCGACAGCACGAGCGGCCGGATCGAGACGGGAAAGTTTTTCAAACGCCTTGAGCGATTCGTCGTATTGACCGTCGAGCCGATGCATCACGCCTTTTACAAAATAAAGTGCGGCATCGTTTGGAAACTGCTTTTGCAGTAGCTCGATCTCACTACGGGCCTTCTTTTTCTCGCCGCGTGCCAAGTAGATCATAACCATCAGCACGCGAGCCTCGACGACGTTTTGATCGTAGAAAAAAGCTTTGCTAAATGCTGCCTCGGCGTAGGTGTAATCTTCGGGCTCGCCCAAACCTTTGAAAACACGGTTAGCGTAGCACGCTCCCAAACCACTATAAGCCAGGGCGAAATGAGTATCGAGTTCGATGGCTCGCTTGAAATTAGCCATCGCCGCGTCACAGTCTTCAGCATCCATGGTGCGGAAAATAAAGCGTCCGAAATTGTCGCGTCCGCGCAGATACTCTTCCCACGCCTCGGCATTGTCAGTCGCACGACGCCCAAGTTTTTCGGCTTCGAGATCTGTGAGTTCGAGCCTTAGGCCTTCGAGTATCCGCTGCGAAATTTCGTCCTGCAGGGTCAGAATATCGCTGCCCTCCGCATCGATGCGGTCGCTCCAGAGAATATCTCCCGACTGCACATCCAGTAATTGAGCTGTGACACGTAATTTATCACCCGCACGCAAAAATCCCGCTGACAGCACCGCATGAACCCGCAATTCCTTGCCTGCTTCACGCGGATCGACCTCTTTGCCGTGATACTTTGCGATCACAGAACTTGGCCGGACAATGATCGAGCGGATCTGTGCAAGCTCGGTAATAACCGCGTCAGCAAGGGCAAATTCGTAAAAGCTTGATTCAGTATCTCCGCCGAGATTTTTAAACGGCAATATAGCAACGCTCTTTTTTTCTGTTCCCGTTGCGGTCATCGAAATGTCAGGTGCGAATGAGGGCGAGCTTGACGCGGATATTTGCGAAGGAAAAGATTGCGACGACGACGAAGCCTCGGGCGTCGATTTACCGGTAAACCAATTGAGCACACGTTTTACGGCATTGCCGTCGGCGTGGCCGGGAGCGAACGTATCGCTAGACATCACCTGAGCACCGGCGACCATCTGCAGAACTCCGCGAAGCTCATCACGCATCTGCGCGATCTTTTGATAACGGTCTTTAGGGTCTTTGGCAAGGGCTTTGTCGATGATCTGCTGTAGCTGCGGCGGGAGCGGTTCTTTTCGCATTTCGGCGAGCGGTTTAGGTGTCCCGTAAAGCACCTGATGACGCACGTCGATAACAGTCTTGCCCTGAAACGCCCAAATACCGGTCAGCATTTCATAGATCAGCACGCCGGTCGAGAAGATGTCCGATCGGGCATCTGCACGTTCGCCTTTGGCCTGCTCAGGTGCAGCGTAAGTGGCTGTGCCGTAGGGAATTCCAAGCTCTGTTATCTCGTGGCGGTCAACGCCCTGATTTTGATCGGCATGTTCGTCTTCGAGCAATTTGGCAAGCCCAAAATCAAGTATCTTCGCCTGGCCCGAATCATTGACCATTACGTTGCCGGCTTTGATGTCGCGATGGATTATGTTTTTCGAATGGGCGTACGCGAGAGCATCGGCGACCTGAATGGCGATCGAAATCGCGCTTTTCAGCTCTTGCGGTCGCCCCGCAACTAGCTGCCGAACATTTTTACCCTCGACGTATTGCATCGCGATGTAATAGACACTGTCGGCGTTATTAAAATCGTAGATAGTGCAGATATTCGGGTGGTCGAGCTGCGAACAAAGCTGTGCCTCGCGTTCGAAGCGTTTGAAATTTGATGTCTTTTGCGTGAGTTCGGGAGGTAAGACCTTGATGACCGCAGTGCGGTTGAGCTTAGTGT
>JAYVOS010000345.1:0-4578 GCA_043757775.1 Chloracidobacterium sp.
GCAACGCCATGAGGAAATCCGACGCCTGACGAATACCCCGAATCAGGTTATTTTTCATCGGAACGATGGTTGGGCGTCCTGCTCCGGTCGCAATGGCGATGTGGTCGAAACCAAATTCCCAGGCGTCTTCGATAGTGACGGTCCCGCCGAACCTGATACCGCCGTAGGCACGAAAACGTTTACGGCGTGTCAGCATCAGCTGAACCATCGTTAAGAAGTTTTTATCCCAGCGAACGGTAATACCGTATTCGGACACGCCGCCAAAGCCTGACAATATGCGTTCGTCCAGCTCTTCGGTTATATCTTCTATCCCTTTGACAGGTTTCGGACAGGACTTTCCGTTCTTTCCCGTCCACGCTTCGGGCAAAGGTTCGATCTTCAACCCGTCGATGCCGACGACGCCAAAACCTTCGTTCAAAAGGTAATGCGACAGTGTGTAACCCGCAGGCCCGAGCCCGACAACCATCACGTTTTTGCCATTGTAGGGCAGCTGATATGGACGCTTTGCATTGAGCGGATTCCAGCGCGTGAGCAGACTGTAAATCTCAAAACCGTATGGCAAACTCAGCACATCAGTCAGTGTCGCAGTTTCGGCAAGAGGAATATTTACAGGCTCTTGCTTTTGGAAAATGCAGCCCTTCATGCAGTCGTTGCAGATGCGGTGGCCGGTGCCTGCACACATCGGATTGTCGATGGTGACGATGGCGAGCGAGCCGATCGAGTCGCCCTGCTTTTTGAGCAAGTGCATCTCGGAGATGCGTTCGTCGAGCGGGCAGCCTTCGGTTTTTATGCCCAAAGGATTGCGTTTTGGTGTGCCATCTGGCTCCCGCAGGCCGGTCCGGCAAGCGTCTTTTTCACGCTCATGGCAGATCATGCAATAGTCGATCTCATACAGTGCGTCACGCATCGTGCCCCGGTCGTCCGTCAACTTAAAGCCGTCTCGTTTTCGCAAAATGTCCTCAGCACCGCGCATAATGTTATGCAGTTGCGGCTCAGGATGAATAAGGTGGACGAGATTTTGATAATCGAGCGTGTGCGGAACCTTAAAGCTATACCATTTCTTCGATTTGTTATAAAAAGCTGCCGCCGACCAAGTTTCGATAAGACGAAGAGCCGCTTTAACGGTCAGTAGATCTCCCGTAGCCTCGTCCCCGATAATGTATTCGGCAAAAAGCATGCCGAAAGTCTTATCTTTCAGCTTTTCAAACGCCGAGTTTACCTTGTTAACGGTCTCGATTACAGTTTCAGACAGCACATCTTCTTTGCCAAGAGCTTCTTCCGCATCGAGCAACCGGCAGGTCATTTCAGCTATCGAAAGTTCCTCGTCGCGGACGAGGGTTTCGTCAAATGCAGCGTTTCTAAGCTCGCTCATCGCCAGCCATAGTTGCTCTTCGTTCAGATCGGCGATCTGCTCTGGCTTGTATTTTTTGCTCGCCCGGCGTTGAACAAAAAATTTGTATTTCCAGACGGGGTTTTGGACATTGATGTCGTGTTCAAGTTCTGCGCGTTCCCCTGCGATCTTGAACAGTCTTGCGATAAAATCAGACAGAAATGGTGCAGCATCGGTCAAAATCTTTGATTCGACACGTTTTTCAAATCCGATGCCAGCCGCAGCAATGTATTTTGTTAAGGCCGTATGCAATATAGGCTCGCGCGACTCTACCTCAGCGTAAAACGTATCTGCCAGATCTTTTAACCGCGTGGCGTCAAAAAGATCGGCGAACCAAAACCCCTCGATACCGAGTTCGAAATTTGCCACTCCCTCGCCGTTTCTATTATCCGTAACTTCTGTCATAACTATTGTATTACCCGCAAATTGCTTGCCAGCGTAAACTTACAATATACCACTCGCGGCCAATGCCATTCAACGCCGGCAGCGGCAACGCGATTAAACGTATTTACGTCAAAGTGCTAGAATATATATTATTGGTGAAAAGTCCGCCTCAATATGCTACAAAACAGGTTTGCTTCGCATTTGAGAAAGGCCGGACAGTCAGGATTTACAAAGCAGTATGGAAAACGATCAGCGTCTCAGGCCGCTACCGGTAACGAACGATATACAGACCACCGCCCCTCTGGATTTTGGGACAGGCTATTCGTCGATGTATGACGATGTGCTGGATGGCAAACGGTCGATCAAGCAATACATAAATGTCGTATATAAACGATTGCCGATCATATTGGCGATCACGATACTCGTAACGGCCGCAGCGGCGTTCTATTCATTTCGCCAGCCGTCAATATTTCAGGCAAGAACAGCTCTTATCATCGAACCTCGGCGTCCGCCGCAGACCCAAAAAGAGGCCATTAATATCAATTTTGGCGACGATCAAAAGTATTACAACACCCAGCTCCAGTTGCTCAAAAACCCGGGCTTGATGAAACACGTTGTCATCGCACTGGGGCTGCAGCGCGACGCCAATCTTTTCGGCGATCAAAACCGCGGTATCCTGGCTACGATACGATCTATGTTTTCAGGTGGCCAAAAGCCCCCAGATACTGACAATGCATTGCCGGTCGTAAGCGACACTGCCTCGGTAACCGATAAAACAGGTGAGCCGCAACTTAGTCCAGAAGAAAGCAAGCGGGCAGAGGCTTACGCTTCTGCACTCGTGGGAGGTCTAAATGTCGATCAAATTGAGCGCACAAATATTGTTAATCTAACCGTGGACAACACCAATCCTGCTCTTGCCGCAAAGGTTGCGGACAAGGTCGCAGAGATATTTATTCTCGAAGACGCCGAGCGTGAAACCGCGGGAACGCAGCAAGCATACGAAAATCTGCAAAAATCGATCGAGGAACTTAAAGGTACGATCGCCGAGCAGGAAAATGCCCTTATAGCGGAAATGAAAAATAGCGGGCTTGCCCTGCAGGACAAAGGCGTTGAGGTTCGTGCAGCCGATCTGCAAAATCTACTAACCCAATACCGCACGGCACAGGAAGAGACCGGCAAAATACAAGCTCAATACAATGCCGCGATAAGTGCTAATGGCACTGGCGACATCCTTGCGGTCGTCCCTGACAACAAAGCTATTCAGGACGCACGCAGCCAGAATCTAAAGCGTCAAGCCGATCTCGATAACCGCATCGACGCGATCGATAAAAAGATAGGCGAAGCCAAAGAAAAACGTGAGGCTCTACTCGTAAAATACACGCCGGAGTATAAAGAGGTCGTTGCCATCGATGCTCAGATCAAGGAGCTTGAATCGCAAAAGATCCGTATCAAGAAAGACGTTACCGAAAAGATCGCATCAGAGGGCAATAAGCTTGAAAAAGATGCCGAACGTGAGGTGCTCGCCAGTCTTCGTTCGCAACTAGGGGCCGCCCAGCAGCGTGAAGCCCGACAGCGGGGAGCGTTCGAACAGGCCGCCGGTAAGGCAAATGTCGAGGGTCAAGCGGAAACAAAACTGACGAGTCTAAAAGATGAGCTCAAGAACAATCGCGAGCTGATGAATACCTACACTCAGCGTCAGAAAGAGCAGGAGTTAGCATTAACGAGCAGCCGCCCTGATAATATCAAAATCCAGAATAAAGCAGTCACGCCGACATCGCCGATCGGACCAAACAGGCCGCGTAACATACTCGTTGCGATGTTCTTATCCTTGGCGGCCGGCATCGGGCTTGCGTTTTTGCTCGATTATCTCGACGATTCGGTTCGCACTTCTGATGACATCAGCCGTCATCTCGGTCTGCCGACACTTGCCCTGATCCCGCATTATTTGAATACCGAAAAACGAAAGCTATTGACTGCAAATGGTAACGGAAATGGCAATGGCAATTTTGCTTCAGCGGCTCTCATCGCAATGGAAGAGCGTAACTCGCCGATGGCTGAAGCCTATCGCCATTTACGTACGAGTTTGTTGTTTTCGTCAGCTGGCAAACCGCCGCAAACGATCCTTATCACGTCATCGCAGCCGTCTGAGGGCAAGACAACGACGGCTATCAACACGGCGATCACGCTCGCCCAATCAGATGTTGACGTTGTCATTGTCGACTGCGATTTGCGTCGGCCGCGTCTGCACAGCCACTTCGGTTTGGAAAATACGCAAGGCCTGACAAATTATCTTTCGGGCGACAAAAACACCGAAAATCTGATGAAAACTTACGCGGATCTGCCGCGTCTCAAGATCATAACCAGCGGCCCGATACCGCCAAATCCGGCTGAACTGCTCAGTTCGAACGAGATGCGCAATCTGCTGCAATTCCTGGCGGGACGGTTCAAGCACATAATCATCGATTCGCCTCCGGCGATCTCGTTCACAGATGCAGCGATTCTTTCGACTCTTTCTGACGGCGTTGTGCTTGTCGCGATGGCAAATAAGAGTTCGATCCATCTGATGCGTCAGTTCAAACAGCGTGTCAGCGCGGTCGGGGCACGCATCTACGGCGTCGTCCTGAACGGTATAAAGTCAAGCTCGATGGAATATGACTACTACGGCTCGGGGTATTATAATTATTATTCGCAATCAGACGATGACGAGACACCGATGTTGGATGACGTTATACGATCCGAAGAATCAAAAGGGTAAATGTGAAAACGTAGAAAGTCGCCAAAAATTGGTTAGCTTTTCACTTTTA
>JAYVOS010000346.1:0-17322 GCA_043757775.1 Chloracidobacterium sp.
TCTTTGTCGCCGGACGCAAAAAACGCAGATGTTCTGAATCGCAGCCAGTTTTTATCTATCGAAGCCTCGACTGCAGCCATTTGTGCCCGAATGTCGGTACGTTTTCCGGCTATCGGATTTAAGGTGTCGTGGCCGAATACGTAGTAATACGAATTTGTCAGGTTGAGCCAACCAATATGTCCGTCGCCGTTAAAGCCTAAATAATTGGCCTTGATCGCGTGTTTTCGGAAGCTGCCGATGAGCGCGGGCCGCACTAGAAAGCCATTGTCGTCGTAATGGATGCTTGCCCGGTCATCGTTGAACGCCCAAACGCCCTCGATCGTATAGCCATGAGCGAGGAAATCCTGCTTAAAAACATTGGCGACATACACATTTTGCGGACGGAATTTCCGCATCGAATTGAGACCGCTGTTGGTGTCTTTTTCGATCTGATGAAAAACGGCGGCATTGAACTGATATTTGTTGTTCGAAAAGCCGCCGAACACGCGAAACCCGAGGTTGTTGTCGGAGAACAGGAAGCCGCGAAAATCTGCGTTGAACGACTGAATTCCGGCACGGACCGACACAAAATCGTAATTCTTATCTGTGTCAAAGAGCTTTACTTCGCCAAACGCCTCTTCGAGCGAAACGTGATAATCGGTGCGGTTAGTTCCGCGACGTACATCGACGTTTACAATGCTGTTTTCGCGGGCATTTAGATAATTCGGCAGGCTAAATGTTGGCGAGAATTTTATTGCCCAGGTTCGCGGCTTAAAAACCGTCTCACCTTTGAAAAACTCAAATGATAGTTGAATAGTTTCGTTGACCGAGAGGCTTTCGGGCCTGCCAAAAAAATTGTTGCTGTTTGGGTTGGCGGAGCTTACGTTATTACCCGAGGGTGTGCGACGGAGCTCGACGCCGGTCGTGCTCACGCCGGACAAGATCATGAAGTAATCATTGCCGATGATAGGAAAATCACCCTTTAAAACATTGCGTTCATAGGGGTTATACCAGCGATTTTGCTTAAACGGAATGTCGCGTCCGCGTGCCCCCTTGTCGCCGTAACGGTCGTATTCCGGAAATGCTATTCGCCAGCGGTCGAGCACCTCGCGGCGTTCCGGCCCGGCGGTTTTTACGGTTGTTGCTTTCGACGGATCGGTTTCTTTTTCAGGCTGCTCGATGGCAAAATCGATCTTTCGCTCGCCACTTTCAATGATCACGTTCTCAAGAGCAAAACATTTCTTTTTTTCGTCGCAGAGCAGATTTGAAAATACGCCGTATTCGTCGGTCTTGCCCCGATCAAATCGCGCCTCGAACGGTGCCTGCACCGTAATGCGATACGCACCGGCTTTGACGCGAATAACGTAGCTACCGTCCGATTTCGTTAGACGGATTGTTCTTTCGGATGTAGTTTGATTGGTTACGACGACGGTGATATTGGCTGCGGGTTTACCGTCTTTATCGACGACCTTTCCGATCAGTTTTCCGCCCGACGATTGGGCCGAGGCGAGCGAAGCCGCAGCGGCTATGACTGCTACGATCCAGAGAGTCAGTTTTTGGAAACTCGACAACATAAGGACACTCGTTTAAATAGAAAGCTCGGATTACTGACAATGTTTTTACCACACATTGAATACAATAACAACTCTTTTGTGAGCCTGTTTCAAATTGTGTAAGCTCCGACAATTGCGAGAACGTCTATTTTTTAAAAAATTAGCGGCGAGAGCGAGATATAAGCTAAGAATATTTCCTTGCGGTGAAAACTTACGCGTGTAACACGTCAATTGTTGTGAATAATAGAGTTATAGCCCTACAATGGTTTGCGATCGCCATTTAGGCCATCAGTAACGCTCAAAAATGGCTCTTTGTAATGCCAAAATGAGGCTTTGTAGCTCGGAAAATGCCACTTGTAACTTTTGGTTTTCGAAGCATTTTTGAGGCCGACTCTTCCCTATGATCTAAGCTCTCGCCGTTAACATCCAATCTTCCAAGTCATCGTTCTAATTTTCCTCTTTTCCAATATTTTTCGTCCGCTAAACTTCGCATAATACGTCAAAGTGCGAAAAGTAGGGTTTCAATTTTTTCAAACTCGTGCCAATATCGAAAACGTGGACGGAAGATATTTGCCACCGAGACCACAGAGGAAAGTGAGCGGGGAGCAATTAAGCAAGCAGCCCTTTTTTGTTTTTGCAGCTTGCCGCTCTATTTGCGGTGAAGCTCGGCTTCACCGTCGAGTCGCAACATTTTTGAGGCTACGCCTCCGCAGCGGCATAGCCGCCAGATGATTTTTGGAATCGACACGGAAAAGCAAAGCTTTTCCGCAAATAGGCGGGCACAGCCCGAGGATCCTGTCCCTCTTGGGCGGGACGTTTTCTAATAACTCATAAGGGGCAAGGCAAAAAAACTTGACTATCGGTCGAATTTGTATAATATTCTTACCCATCGTGGAGAATAAAAAAATGGTAAAAAAATGTGAGTTTTTTGCCGGCTTGATGATCTTGCTCGTGCTCGGTATTTCGGCAAGGTCGCAAAGCCTCACTGTAGCGGATGTCCAGACGGTCATAGCACAGGCCGTCTCTACTGCTGCGTCGATCAATCAAAAGGTCACGGTCACGGTCACTGATAAAGAGGGGCATCTGCTTGGAACTTTTACGATGACCGGTGCGCCTGCAAATACGTTGATCCGCAGCGTGGGGCGAGCGGGCCAGGGACTGGAAAATTTTTCAGTGGCATCGAGTGCCGCGTCATATTCAAAAGCCGGAACGGCTGGCATTTTTTCGACCGGCGGCAATGCTTTTACGACGCGGACCGCATCTTTTATTATTCAGGAACATTTTCCGCCGGGGATAGACAATGCTGGCGGCGGTCCATTATACGGAGTTCAGTTTTCGACATTGGCGTGTTCGGATATTGCGATAGCCGGGCTACCCTTGGGACTTTCGGGTGATCCGGGCGGGATGCCTTTGTATAAAAATGGCGTTGCCGTAGGCGGCGTCGGTATTGAGGGCGACGGGCTTTACTCGGTCGATCGCGACCCGATGGATGATGATCAGCCATTCGAAGAGCTAGTTGCGGTGGCGGCGACGCGCGGATTTGAAGCACCGCTCACGATCCGTGCCGACAACATCCTCGTCGCGGGCATACGGTTACCTTTTTCTAATGTTGCAAATGCTCCGGTGGTTCCGACCATCGCTTTTGGCAGCTTGCCGGGCGTTGTGACGAGCCCTGTAATTGCGACACCAGCGAGCGATTTTGTTCCGGGTGTATTAAACGGTGTCAGCGGACAGTACAGCACCAGATTTTCGACTATCGCCGGGTCAAATCTAAATGCCGCCGAAGTTTCGCAGATACTCGGGGCCGCCGCAGACTATGCAAACAGGACTCGTGCCGGCATACGGCAGCCGATCGGCAGCAATGCCCGCGTCACTATGGCGGTCGTCGATACGGACGGCAAAGTGCTCGGCATATTTCGCCAGCTCGATGCACCGGTTTTTGGGCTCGATGTTGCAGTCCAAAAGGCTCGAACATCCAATTTCTTTGCTCGCACCGATGCCGGCACTAAGCTAAATGCGGCCGGATTTGCAGGTTATGTCAATCGTGCGGCTGCGGATGGCCTCGGTCTCAATGGAGCTATCGCATTCAGTGACCGCGGGTTTGGCTTTCTTCATAGGCCTTTGTTTCCTGACGGCATTAACAACACATCGCCAGGCCCTTTCAGCACACCTTTAGCTGACTGGAGCCCTTTCAATGATGGCCTGCAGCTTGATCTGATCAAATTGGCATTGACCACGCCTTGTGCTGCTCCGGCACCGCGCAAGGGCGATCTTATCGGCATAAGAGGCGGAGAGGCACAACGTGCGCGCGGGTACAGGCGTTCCGCTCTCGCTCCATGTCCGTGTTCGGCCATCGCTGAGATCAAGAACGGAATACAGATCTTTGCAGGCGGAATACCGCTCTATCGCGGCTCGACACTTGTCGGTGCGATCGGTGTCAGCGGTGACGGTATCGAGCAGGATGATCTGATCGCGGCGGGCGGAGCTAATCTATTTCCGCCGCCTGCAAGCATTCGTTCAGACCAAATTTTTGTTCGTGGTGTCCGGTTGCCATTCCTTAAATTCCCGGCAAGGCCGTTTCTTTAATTTTAATTAACGACGATGCTCAGTTTGCGGTTTCTTCTGCTGGTTGTATTATTCACACCGATCGGATCGGTGTTTGCAGACGCGCTAGATCTGGGCTCTTTGGAGGTTTCGGGACGGGTCAAGATCGGCGGTAAGCAGGAAAAACTTTCACGCAAGCGTTTTTATTTAATTAAGGGCGGGCTGAAAGATAACAAAGATCTTATTACGCGTCTGCGTACGGCAAAGATAAATTCCCGCGACTGTTTTTACACACAGATGCAGGCGAGCCCTCAATATATCTGTTGGCTGCAGGCCGAAAACTGCGAGTCGCCATTTTGCCGAACCGTCGCAACCGATGACATCGCCAAGGTTCCGGAGTTTCAAGCCTCATACGATAAAGGGTTGAAGCAGTTCAAAGGGCTGGCGACTATAGCCCGCGACTGGATAATCACAAATATGCCGCCGACGTTGACTAGCGGATTTTTTCGTGAACGCCGGACGCTGACCGACAGCTTGCTCGGCACGATCAAACCGCTGCAATCATCGATGACCGACAGTGTAACGGTCAAGGCTATATTTATGGATGTTCCGCTAGCGGTTACCGAAAGCAAAAAAACAGAGACTTACTTGATCTCAAACATTTTGCCGATCGAATTCGGCGGCAAGAGCTATCTCTGGGCCTGCGAGATCGAGATCGGTACAGAAAAGAGAGCGGTCGTAAATCTGCTCGTTCCAGATGGCAAAAAGCCTGTAAAAAATTGCGAGGTCTTTGTAAACGACCTACAGGTTTGTATGACAGAAAGTTGTAAAGCATCTTGAAAAACAGAGTGCAAATATTAATATTTCTGGCGGTCGCGATCATGTTCGCGGCGAGCTTTCTCACGTCATCACAGGCACAAAAGAGAGCGTTTTCGCACAACACATCGGCGCATAAGACAGGAAAATTTAAAGATTGTTCCTCGTGTCATAATATGCCAACCAGTAATTGGTCGTCGGCCCGCAGTGATAAGCAAAGCCCGTATCCGGATGTCGTCAATTTTCCGTCGCACGCGTCATGTTTCAGCTGCCATACAAAGGATATCTACAGCAACGGCGGAGCTTTTTGCGGGACGTGTCACATCGTGCCGACGATGAAGGCGAGGGCACTACTGGCATTTCCCGTGAAATCGCACGGACGGCAATTCAACATCAATTTTCCGCATGACGTTCATCAAAATCTGATCGCTTCAAGCGAAAAGAAGCCGGATGTTGCTGTCGCTCATTTTGTCTTTGCTAGTTTTACGCCTGCCGTGCCAGGCGATAAGACCCAGTTTTACAATTGCGCGATATGTCATAAATCGGCTTCGCAGTTGCCAAAATTTAACGTGCGGACGATCACCGGAGAAAAGCCTCTCGCTGAGGCTGCGGCAGACACATTTACGCCGACATCAAAGGCGACCGCCGAATTTTTCAAAGAATCTCCGGAATCGCATGCATCTTGCTTTACCTGTCACTATCAAAACGTCCAGCCGACATCACGAAACTGTGCGGGTTGCCACACGCTGACCGAACCTTTCAAACCGTATTTTGAGTCAAAAGCAACGGCCCGTTATTCGCTGAAATTCGATCACAATTCGACAAATCACGCTAAGAGCGACTGTACGACATGCCACGTTCGGATCGTCCAAAACTCTGATGTCAGCAAAATGAAAGACGCGGATGTGCCGTTTCAGTCGTGTGCAAAATGTCATGATAAGGATATCGTGGAAGAATTTAATAAACGAGACGAAAGTGTCAAGAACAAGCAGCCGGCGTTTCAATGTGCGTATTGCCACACGACGGCGATCGGGCGTTATGATATTCCGGTGAGCCATCGAGAACCCTGATCAATGAGTATGTCCGCAAGCAGAAAAAATGCGATCAAGGCTGCTCTATTGTTGGCGGCCTTGATGGTGTTTGCGGCAAGCTGCCTCAAGCAGGGTGAAAAAACGCCTGTTCCGCTGACCGCGTCTGAAACACCCGCACCGCCGGTCGTAAACGTCTCTGACACAACCTTTTCAAAGTTTTCACACACTGTTGCGGAACATAAACAGTTTGACTGCGCTTCGTGCCATCATCGCGAAGGAAAAAGCCGAGAGCTCGAATACGCCGGTCACGATTCGTGCGTCGGATGCCATCTGAGCCAATTTACAAATCCCGGCGAAAAACCGGCGATGTGCGCGATATGTCACGACAAAATGGACGCGGTTCCGCCTACGACGAAAGCATTTCCGGCGAAGTTTATCGAGGGGTTTAACATGAAGTTTGACCACGCTGCGCACGAGAGCGGAAAGGGACGACCTGCTCAGGGCTGTGCATTTTGTCATTCGCCGTCAGGGCCGGGACAGTCGATACAGTCGGGCATTGACACACACACAAGTTGCTATACGTGTCACACTGCCGAAAGCAAGATCGGATCGTGCACGGTTTGCCACGCGCTTGGGTCGTATAACAGGACCACCCAATCAGACTACAATTTTAGGGCGATTTTCCGCCACGGTGATCATTCAGCACGTCAGGGTGTGAGCTGCAACGAGTGTCATAACGTTATCGCAGGTGCGGCTCTTGGCCGTCAAGTCTCAAATATCACGATACTCGAACATCGGACCGGACCCGGCAATAATTGCCTTGCGTGTCATAACGGACGCCGCGCATTTACAGGCAACAACCCTCTTGATGTCGGTAGCTGCACCAAATGTCATAAAGGATCGGGGTTTTCCGCAATAGGGCCAAAAACGCCTGCTCCCTCGACACCTGATGCTGCTGCTCCGATAAATTAAGGGCTAATTTTCCGCAACCCTTAGAGCGTTTTGGGACATCTATGAAAACATTGACATTTGCATCAAAAAGAGGTTCTAATAGGGTCAACTATTTAATAGGTCAGGTGTAGTTTTATGAAGAATTCAGCTAAGTTTATCGTAGTAGCAATTTTTGGTGTTTTTGTTCTAGGTTTGGTGTTTACCAGAGCTGGCGCAACATCCGTAGGCACATCAGGTTCACCTAGTCCGACGCCCGTAGCGGCAAATGTAAAACCAGCGAATACTGCCGCAAACACAGCCGCAAATTCCGCTCCGGCAAAACCTGCGGCAGGCGGCAAGACAATTCCAAAAACATTTGCTCTGGCCAAAGATAGCCTCTCAGAATATGGCGAGGTCGCGTTCAACCACGACAACCACGCTTTACTAAAATACAGTCCCGATGGCACTTCGGTCATGGCTTGTACCGAATGCCATCACACGGATCAGCCGAAATCCGCACTCAAACCGCCCCTTGCTCTATCCGAGCGCGACGTTCCGCTGACAATGGAGTTGTTTCAAACGACCACTCAGAAAATTAGCGATTGCAGGGCCTGTCATTTTCAGGACGGCAATGTTCCGGAAGGAAAGACGATGCCGACTGCGACATACACAGAGGGCGGCAAATCGAAAACGAAAGAGATGACAAACGAGCTCTCGTATCACATCAACTGCAATGCCTGTCATGACGCGGCATTTAAGGCACGTCCCGAATTGAAAAAGAAACCCGGCTTTGCCACGACCAAGGATTGCACCATTTGTCACAAGTCTAATTGAGCCGAATGAGCGTGCGCGAATGTGACAAATGCGGCGAGATGGTGGACGAGGCAAAGGCATTTTGCCCTAGTTGCGGCCGTGCTTTTGTCGAAGAAAATACCCGTGAAAAATCGTCCGAGTTTAACCAACTCGACGGCACGATGCAGCTCGGCAACACGATGTACAATCAGATGTTGTCCGACATGGGGCTGAACATCTCTGCGGCACCGGATAAGCCTGAAGCCGATGTCGTGCAGCCAGCGGCACCGGTTTACAGACCGGCAGTTCAACCAGTGCAGCAAGTTTTGCAGCCGGCGGCACAGCAAGTGACACGGCCTGCAGTTGAGGTGGAAACACCGAAACAGGGCGGTTCTAATACATGGATGATCATTGGCGTGATAGTGATCATTCTTTTGATTATTTTGCTTATTGCTGCGATCGCCGTCGGTTTGTATCTGTGGTCGCGTTTTGGTTGATCCTTAAAGTTTTCTTAAAACAGTTCGATTTAAGATGCCGCGTGTAATAGAAAATCACGAGCAGATAATAGGTGCATTTCGCAATGTCGAGATCGTCTCCGAACTCGTCGAAAAGTTACCTAACGGCGAGTTTAAGAACGAACTTGATATGGACATCATCCTGTTTGGCCGCAGCTATCGCGGCAAACAGGTCGGCCCGTATAATCGCTTGCTCGAATTTAAGCCCGGCGAAATAATCGTTCAGGAAAACACTTGGGAAAGCAGCATTTTTTACATCCTCGTCACTGGCCGTCTCGAAGCGTGCGTCACCGAACAAGGAAATAAGCGACGAAAGGTAGGTGAGATCCCGGCTGGGAATTCGTTTGGCGAAATGGCACTGCTCTCAGGCACGCCGCGAACGGCCACGGTTTCTGTCGCGGAGGGAAATGAGCCGGCTTTAGTTCTCGAATTTACACGTCCCGCAATTCGCCTGCTTCGCAAACTGCCTAAATTCGGCCGTGCTCTGGACCGCAACTATCGAGCATACGGCCTGTCGTTGACGCTCAACGAGATCAAGGATTTTACGCAAGCGGATATCGATCCGGCGGTGCTCAAGCGGCTCGACGATTCTGCACGTTTTGCGGTCTATGAAAAAGATCATGTGCTGTTTAACGAGGGTGACCCGATAAACCGCGTCGTCTTTGTCCGTAACGGCTGGATCCAGCGTGTGAGCGGTGCGGCGTTTAATCCGAAAGCGGCCGATCTACTTATCGAATCGGACGAGTCGATAGGCCTTGATTTTCTGGGCGCCGGAACGTGTTTAGGGCTTGATGCAGTCGATAATGCAGGCGATTGGAAATATACTGCGACCGTTCGCGGCCGTGCTGAGGTTATCGAGATCGCCGTCAGCCGTCTGCGTGAAGACCGGGAAATGAGCGAGGCGGTCGTGCCTTTTCTAAAAAGCTCGACCGGAAACGAATCGCCAGTTCCGGCACATCCGCCTGATAAACGCGTTGTTACGGCCACAACAAAAGAGATCGAGACAGGCGTTGTGGACGGCGTCAATTTACTCGTGATGGACATGGCGAAATGCATTCGCTGCGGCAATTGCTCGCTCGCGTGTCACCATGTTCACGGTAATTCGCGGCTAGTCAGGCGCGGCATTCATATTGAGCGGCCGAAAAAAGCGAACAAACCCGCGACACAGAGCATTCTTGTACCGTCTGTCTGCATGCATTGTCAGGACGCAGAATGTCTGACCGGCTGCCCGACCGGTGCGATCGCCCGGTTTCCAAACGGCGAGATCGATATCAATCCCGTCACATGTATCGGCTGCGGCGATTGCGCGACGCAGTGCCCGTACAACGCGATCTCGATGATCGTCCGCGAAGGTGCAAAACCAGATTCAGAATATAGCCGTCTCGCATCGCTTTTGTCGCCGTTCAAATTAACCGAAGACAAGATACCGCCGCCTGTGACGCAGACCGAAAACCTGCTCGCGATCAAATGCAATCTGTGCAACGACACCGGTATGAATCCGCCAGGCAGAAAAGAGGCCGCGTATTCGTGTGAGGAAAACTGTCCGACGGGTGCGTTGGTTCGCGTTAACCCGCGTGAGTATTTTGACGAGGTGAATGAATCGATCGGACTCATCCAACGCAGCAAAACTCATGCTATCGGCGAAAACATCCATAAATTCGATCTGTGGGCGACGATCTGGCATGTATTGGGTTTTGTAATGGTGATCGCTCTTGGCGGTCTGTCAGTTTGGGCGACTTATAAATTTCGACAGGACATCGCCCTCAGCCCGGGCACCTGGGTGACGATGCGTTGGCTGACAGGATTGACGGGACTTGCCAGCATTGCGTGGGTGATGGCTTATCCATTCAGGAAAAAAATATATCGCCGCCGTGCCGGAGCATTGCGTTACTGGATGCTCTCGCATATATATTTGGGTATCTTGGCGGGAATTTTGCTACTTGTTCACGGGGGTTCGAGCTCGGGCGGATTGCTGACGACGGGTCTGATGATATCGTTTGACATGGTCATTTTTTCTGGTATTTTCGGAGCGTTATGCTACGCGATCGTTCCTAAATTTATGACGCGCATCGAGCGCGAGCCTTTGCTTGTCGAAGACCTCGAAATGCGTCGGGAGGAGCTTAGAGCGGAGTTGGTCTTGGCGGTTGAGCAGGCGGAAAATAACGACTTAAAACAATTGATCGAGCGAAAGGTACGCCGTCGGTTTCTTGGGCTCGGGTATCTTTTTCGGCAGTATATTCGCAGAGAAGATCTGCCCACGATGCTTGCGGCGGCCCGGCAAGAGTTTAGCGATGAGGCGGATGCTTTATCGCGTATCGACGACGCACGCTTGATGGAGACCGTCGAAAACGCCGCCACGCTCCGCCGTGTGGATGCACTAATTTATTTGCATCGACTGTTAAAGATATGGGTCGCCCCGCACGTGCTGTTTACTTCGCTGATGTTGGTGCTGATGGCGGTGCATGTTGCTCAAGCTGTTTATTTTAATGTGAGATGAAACTGGACTTTCGAAAATTCAGGATCAGTTATGCGGACGGTTCTGCCGCGCCCGTCGAGATCGACAAAGATTCGATCTTGATCGGCCGTCTCGATAGCTGCGAGATATGTCTCGATCACAGCACGGTTTCGAGGGTTCACGCCGGCATCAATTGCATAGACACAACATTCACGATAGCAAACCTGTCCACTAACAATACTTTGACCGTAAACGGCCGTCTGCTTGGGCCGAAAAAGAGTGACGTTTTAGCTGACGGGGATACGATCCAGATAGGGCCGTTTGCGATCGAGGTTGAAAAGGTAAACGATGCTCTTTTGCTGATGGTTCAGCGTGCCGCTGTCGCGGATGTCGGAGCTAAACCCAAAGCGACTGCCGAAATAGACTCAGATGATCAGGGCGGCGTCCTGGACGTTTTTTGGGAAAAACGTACGCGCGATAAAGAAGATTGGGGTACACGCCTGCGACCGACGGAAAAACCTATTCCCGGCAAGGCGATGTTTAACTGGAAACCGACCGGGGATCTGCGGCGGCCTTGGCAGATCGGGCTGTTTATTTGGGCGTTTCTCATTGTCGGGGCGATAGCTGCATTTGCATATTTTCGCTATCCGCAGGTTTACTCACCCGAACCGCTCGCAAATCCGCACGCCTCTAAGATCGATGGCAGCGTAATCGCGGCGGCAAGCAATGGTAATTCCTGCACAACGTGTCACACACCAAATCAGCCGCTCGAAAACTCCTGCATCCAATGTCACACTGCCGAGCAGTTTCACGCCTCGAACACAAGGGCTCACCAAGAGGCGGGCGTAACTTGCACGGTTTGCCATCAGGAGCATAAGGGTAATCAAAACGACTTGGTCGCTTCGGCGATACAGAGCTGTGCGGCCTGTCATAACGACAGCACAACCAAGTCTTTTAATGGCAAAACCGTCAACACGCCGCATAATGGATCGTATGGTTATCCGGTCGTTAATGGCATCTGGAAATGGAAAGGTGTTTATAAAGAAGTTGCCGAGGTGATCCCTGAGATCAATTCACCGGCCACGGGCGACAAAGACGAGCAAGCCCGTTTAAGCCGACATTTTCACTCGGTCCACGTTGCACGGCTGACGGCACCGGCGGGCGTGACCGGCGATAAAATGGGCCTCGTCTCGTGCTCCAGCTGCCACAAAAGCTTTACGCCGATCGATCGCGTGACGCCGAAACAAACTTGTGCGGTGTGTCATACGACGCCTGTCGGTAGTGAAAATCGCGACACAAGATTTATCGCGGGACAGGTCAATTGCATCTCGTGCCACGTTCAGCACGCTTACAGCGGCACCCGTTGGAGCGAATTTTTGTCTGAGGAATCTCTGAAACGCAGAAATGATGCGGTCGCCGCGCAGATAAAACGGCTCGAGGAAAAATGAAAGCGTTTCATCTCATAATCAGTCTCGGTATGGTCGGCCTGCTCATCTGGCTCAACCGGATGTTTGGCGCGGATGCGGCGGTGATGTACGGCGGGCTGACGTGGATCGGCTGGGCGAGCATTGCTCTGGTCGTGTTTGGGCTTGGGTTTTTAGTTTTGGTAAATGATTCGGCTAGGGCATTTGGGTTTTTCCGTTCAAAAGATAACCAAGCCACGCCGCCGCCTAACATTCGCGTGCTTACCTCGCCTGAGCTGAAAGAGCTCGGTCTGGACAAATATCGCGGCCCTTCGTATCCGCACCCCGTGATCTTTGCCGAACGCTGCATTGGCTGCCAGGCGTGCGTCGATGCGTGTCCGCACGATGTGCTCGCGATAGTTGACGGCACGGCGTCGGCTGTCGCACCTGACCTGTGTATGGAAGACACCGCCTGCCAGGCAGAGTGTCCCGTCAACCCGAAAGCGTGCATCATCATAAATACGACCAAAGACGTCCGCTCAATGCCGACGCCGACGCGCGACGGTGCGACCTTTCAGACAAACGTTCCCGGCTGTTACATCATCGGTGATGTTTCCGGCGTGCCGCTTATTAAAAACGCCGTTAAAGAAGGTGCTGACGTGATCGCACATATCGCGGCTGAGCTAAAAACCGCGGCGCCTGAGTCAAAGGCAGATTACGACGTTGCCATCATCGGAATCGGTCCCGGCGGTGCGTCGGCGGCGGCAGCGGCAAGCGACGCTAATTTGAAGTATGTAGGGATCGAACGCGGCAAGACACTCTCGACGATCGAACGCTATCCGAAAGGCAAATACATCTTTTTCAAGCCTGATACCAAGGACTGGTTCGGCGGTATTCCGGCGATGGGTTTGGGACTGTCCAAAGCTAAATACGGCGGCGGTGAGCCGGACGATAACCAACCCATATTTGAAGCTCTCGGCGATGACCTTATCAGAGTTGTTCACGAACAGACACCGGCCCTGCATCAGGAATTGATCGCAAAGATACCGAGATCTCTTCAGGCAGAACTTGCTCCGAAGCTGACGGAAAAGATCGAGAAAGAGTTGAAAAAGCGTGTCGCAGCGTATCTTAAGACCAAGGGTTCCGGCGACTGGCCAAACCTGTTTCGCACGAACGTTTTGTCCGACAAAGACACCATATTTACAGGCTTTGGCCGAGAAATCGCAGATCAATTACAGACAAAGATTCCCGGCGATCAGCGTGAAAATATCCTAGGTATCTGGCATGGCAGCCTTGCGGATAAGGGCGTGGTTATCAATGAAGACGAGACCTGCACCGCGGTAAAGGCGGCGGACGATGGAGATTATTTCGTTGTAGATACCGAGCGCGGGATGGAGAAATCGCCGCAGAGATATACCGTCCGACGTGTGATCATCGCTATCGGTCTGCTGGGTGCCCCCAACAAACTGCGGCTGCCAAACGAGGACCTCAAGATACACATCGACGGACGTGTCGAGCAAAAGGTGATCTACGCACTGTCGGAGCCGATGAATTTTCGCGGCAAACATCTTATCGTTGTCGGCGGAGGCAACGTCGCTGTCGAGGCTGCTGTAGATCTGATATGCGTCCGTGACGGTGCGGCTATCACGCCGCGTAAGCAAGAAGATATGAACAGGGTCACGGTGCTGGTTCGTGATTACTTAGCACCGACGGTAAAATTCGGCAATAAATTTCAGCTATATCAATGTGCCGAAGACGGCTTGCTGAGCTTACGTTTCGGCGTCGGTATCAAGGAGATGAATGAACACGAGGTCGTACTCGAAGACGTCGTCACCAAAAAGGTCGTTGACACCATCCCAAACCACTACATCTTCGCCCTCATCGGCGGCCAGCGTCCGAGTATATTTTTAGAGTCGATAGGTATTACTATTAAGTAATGAAAAAAGAAAGCATTATGGTCGGTGTGTTTTGTCTCGTGGTGGGGCTTGTGATCGGTTTTGTCGCGGCAAACAGCCTCAATCGCTCAGCGGCACAAGTGTCGAATGCCATGCCCGCCCCCAGTAGTACGACCACATCTGGGTCAGGCAATCCTACACTTCCGCCAGATCATCCGCCACTCGGCACAAGCGGCGGCAGCGATATTCCGCAGGGTGGCCCGCGTCCTGAGGTGATGGCGGCTATCGACAAAGCCAAGGCCGCACCTAAAGACTACGAGGCTCAGATGACCGCCGCTGATCTGTATTACCAGATACAAAAATTTGATGATGCTGCAAAATATTATGAGGCGGCTAACAAGCTCAAGCCCAGCGAGGTCGAGCCGATGGTCAAGGCCGGCAATGCTTATTTTGACGGCGAAAAATATGAGCAGGCCGAAAAATGGTATATGCTCTCGCTGCAAAAGGACCCGTCAAACGTCAACGTCCGAACCGATCTGGGGCTGACATTTTTTCAACGAACTCCGCGAGACATCGACCGTGCTATCAAAGAATACAAGGCTTCCCTTGCAATCGAACCAAGCCACGAGATCACGCTCCAAAACCTCGCCATCGCTTATAGCGAGACCGGTGATAAGGAAGCTCTCGCCCAAACGATCGTACGGCTCAAGTCCGTAAATCCGAACAATCCGGTAGTAACAAAGGCCGAGCAGAAATAGCCTATGTTCATGTTCACTCGTGAACGGATGAACACCGTGAACGCTGTGAACACCCCTTACTATGTCCTGAATATTCAGGGTCGAGGTCGCTTGCGGATATTTGCTGAAGCGTCGGTAATTACTTTCCAAGTTGATGCGTCGCTGTCAAAGACAGAGTTGAGGCCCTGCTCTTCCATTGGTGGATCGCCCATCAGTTCGTCGCCGTCTTTCCAGAAAATTTGGCCTTTGGTAGGGCGTGCGGTGCCGCCAAATGCCCAAAAATTTGCCCCTGCGATGTTGTTGATCCCGATGGTTGACAAGACACGCTTGTAATACATATCGCGAAGCTTTGTCGTCGATGCAGGGTCAAATGACTGGCCGTCGCGAGGCAAGCCGAATTCTTCGATCACGATCGGTTTGTTGAGGCGAACGGCGACTGCGGCGTTTTCGTCGATGTATTTGACGGTCTCGGTGACAGCATTTTCATATGTGTCGGCGAGTTTGCCGTCGGTGAACCAGCCCCAGTTTTTCGGCCAGATGTGGATAGTCAGATAATCGATATTTTTATCAATATGGACCTGTTCGAAAAGGGTAAGGCTCTCGGTGCCGATACGGCCTTCGTGGCCGATGGTGACGAGGTGATTGCGGTCGCGTGCCTTTATCATCGCGGCTGTGTCGGTGATCCATTTGCGATAGGCGTCGTTTGCAAAGGGGCGCATCGGGCGTGGCTCATTAGCAAGCTCCCACGCCATTATCGCCGGATCGTCAACATATTTTCGGTGTGTGTATTTGTTGGTGCGGCTCAGGATAAGCTCCGCCTGTTTGTTGTAGCCGTCTTTGCACGGCTCGCAGGTATAAAATTTTGCGACCGTGTCGCGCAGCTCGTCCCAGTCGGGCTTTCGCGTGGTTAGGGTTGCGTCAATAACGTTGTTCCACAGTAGATACTGCTGAAAACCGCCGCTCCATTCCCAGTTGTTGCTGAGAAATATGACGGCTTTCATCTTGCGTTTGCCCATCTCAAAAAGCACGAGATCGAGACCGTCGAGCACCGTTTCGTCAAACTTTCCCTGCTCCGGCTGGAGCGACGGCCCGACACGCCGGACGCCGTTGAGCAAACCGGAACCCTCGGCACCTGCCATCAGACGCAGATTTGTCACACCTTGCGCCTTGAGAAAATCAAGTTCGCGGCGAAGGCGTTCGACGCCACGTTTTTTATCTTTTTCGAGCCCGAGCAAACTGCCGTACCAGTAATTCGCACCGACGAAGTAATACGGTTTGCCGTCGAGCCGCAGCGTGCTGCCCTCGACCGAAACAAACTGTTGCGGTTGAGCATAAACTGTTGCCGCAATGAGAAGAATGAACAATACAATTCGGCACATATTGTCTATATTCTACCGCAAACGCGGTCGTAGGTTTCGGTTAGGCTCATTAGCCGTTCGGTGATCTCGTCAGTAATGGCATCCTTGTCCATACGCCACTGCCAGTTACCGGATTCGGAGGCGGGCAGGTTCATGCGGCTCTCAGAGCCGAGACCTAAAAGATCGGGCATCGGTGCTATCGCCGTGTTTGCAACAGACGCCCAGACGGCACGGACAAAGTCCCAATGAATCGCCTCGCCGTCGGAGCCGAGATATTTCAGACAATAGTCGTGTTCGCGTGAGATGTGGCTCGCGTCTCGGGACGATTCGCCACTAGACTGCGAGAGGAACCATCCGACGGTCGTGTCATTGTCGTGTGTGCCAGTGTAAGCAACGCAATTGGTAATGTAGTTGTGCGGCAGATCGTGGTTTTTGGCATCGCCGCCAAACGCGAACTGCAGGATCCTCATGCCGGGATAGCCAAACCCGTCCCGAAGCTCTAAGACATCCGGGGTAATGTCGCCGAGGTCTTCGGCAATGATCGACAGGTCTCCGAGTGCGACTTTTAGAGCATGAAACAGTTCTTTACCGGGAACATCAACCCAGCAGCCATTCTCAGCGGTTTTATCCGCACCGGGAACCTCCCAAGAGGCGACAAATCCACGGAAATGGTCGATCCGGGCAACGTCCACGTTTTGAAGCGTCGCAAAAACACGGGCGATCCACCAACTGTACCCATCGCGACTCATCGCGTCCCAATCGTATATTGGGTTGCCCCAGAGCTGTCCCGTCGCTGAAAAATAATCGGGCGGAACACCGGCGACGACGCGGGCCGAACCGTCTGAATTGAGCTTAAATTTCGTCTGATTGCACCAGACATCGGCCGAGTCGAGGGCTACAAATATCGGAATGTCGCCTATCACCTTGACCCCATTTCGGTTGGCATATTCTTTTACGGCACCCCACTGGCGAAAAAACAGGAACTGGTAAAATTTCTCGGCCTGGATCTCCTTGTACAGCTTTTCACCGATCGCGTCCAACGCATCTTTTTTGCGAAGTTTTAGATCGAAGGGCCACTCGTACCACGGTTTTTGACCCTGCCAGGTTTTGACCGACCGGTAGAGAGCATAATCGTCGAGCCAAAACTCATTCTCCTGACAAAAAGTTGTAAATTTATCCCTTATTTCCCCGCTGGGGACGCGTTGAAAACTCTCATACGCCAACGGTAGTAATTGATTTTTCCACTTTACGACAGCGTCAAAATCGACCTTATGATCATTGAATTTGGGGTGATGTCTTACATCTGCGGCCGTG
>JAYVOS010000347.1:0-4557 GCA_043757775.1 Chloracidobacterium sp.
AGGCGGAATTGCTGTAGATCAAGCTGTGAAAGGTGACGATACGGCGTCGCTGCAAACGCTTGAAAGTATTGATTTTCCGACGGCGAAGGTGTCTGCATTGCAGCAGATCGCTGCGGCAAAGATAGAATCCTGCGAGACGGCGAAATCCGCTGATATGCTCGATCTTGCGGTCGCGGCGGCTCATGATATTGAGCACGACGAAGAAAAGATCCGTTCGCTGTGCGACATCGGAAGTCTGTTTATCGAGGCAAAACGCAGTGATAAGGCGGTCGAGACTTTTGACACAGCTCGTGAGCTTGCAGAGGTTTTGGACAACGTTCATCGCGAATATTTTCTTGTAAATTGCTCACTCGGATTTCTATATGCAGGCAGTGTGGATCTTGCCGACCGGACGCTCGACCTCGTGACTGACAAGACTCAGATGGCGTCTGCGCTGCTCGGTTTTGCACGCGATTATTGGAGAAAAGACCAAAAAGACGACGCGAGCGAGGCTCTGGACGAAGGCTACGAGATACTCCATTCGCAGCGAGAGATGGAGACGCGCGACAGCAGGGCTCGATTCGCATTATTAGCAACTTTCGCAGTTCAATTTGCAGGGTTTGTCAAAACTGACAGAGCCATCGAGATCGCACAGGAGATCCAGGATCCGGACGAGCAGATCAGTGCATTTTCACAGATCGCCCAGATACTGACGATCCAAAAAGAGGATGATCTCGCACGACAGGTTTTGAACATGATCACTGACGACGCGAGCAAGTTGACCGCCCTGATCGCAGTCGCTGATGCGAAGGAAAACGCTGGCGAAAATGAGGCAGCAATCGCTCTATTGGGCGAAGCCGCGACATTTTCTGCGAGTGTTCCGCAGCTAGCGTCGCGTTCGAGTTCGTTAAATGATCTAGCGATGCGGTTTGCCGATCATGGCCGGCTGGATAGGACTCGAGAACTGTCGATCGAGAGTTTCGACGTCATCGCTGAGATCCGCGATGAGAGCAGCCAAGCTGTTGCATTAGCAGGACTTGCCGGTGTTTACGCAGAGGCGGGACTTGCTTTAGGGGATGCTGAGACTATCCGAATAAAAGCTTTGCTGAGACGTGTTCAGTAGAGGTCATTGTTGATCAGGTCTTCGAATTCATCGCGTTTTCTGATCAATTCTACATCGCCATTTTCACGAATCAGCACGACAGCTGGCAGAAACCGGCCGTTGTATTGCGACGCCTGCGCGAGCGAATACGCACCGCAGTTTAGCAGAGCAAGAACCTCGCCCGGCCGAATATTTTCGGGCAACGGACGATGATTGGGAAGTCGATTTTCTCCCTCAATATCAAAGTAAACATCACCTCCGTCGCACAGCGGTCCCGCTAGTTTGTATTCGAAGTTGTGCGGAGCATCTGCACGCTCCGCTGGGATCAGATGGTAATACCATTTGTATGTTTCCATCGAGAGCAAGATGTTGAAACCGGCGTCTGTCAGTAACCAGTAGTCGGTTGTCAGCGGTCGGTTGTCAGTGGTTTCCCGAACGAGACGAGCTTTGCTGTTTCTAACAGTGGTCAGGCAGATGCCTGCGTCAGCGATGATGCTGCGGCCGGGTTCGATGAGGAGCGTCAGGTTGTCGAAAAGATGTGCATCGTCCGCAGAACCGACGGCTTCGTGTATGGATTGCCAAGCGGCACCGATAGCCTCACACGGTTCGAAATCGGCTCTGAACATTTGCCGCTGTTCTTCGGGAAATACCGATTCTAAGGACGCGTCACGCAAGTAATTTATAGGAAATCCGCCGCCGAGATTGATGTGCTTTAGTTTATTGCCCGTTTCTGCGTAAATGCGTTTGAGGCCGCTGTATAGACTTTCCAAGGCCGCTGTGTAGGCGACCGGATCAGGATTTTGTGAGCCGATATGCAGGTGGATGCCGCAAAGATCGAGAAACGGAGAGTCTTTGTAAAAGCGAAACGCGGAAAACGCCTCGTCCGGCATCATGCCAAATTTTGAGGTGAGTAGAGCCGTCTGCAAGCCCGAATGTGTTCCGCTTTCGATCTCCGGGACGAGGCGAAGGCTGACATTTGCCCATTTGCCGAGCCGTTTTGCGGCTTCTTCGATCATCGATAACTCGTGCAGCGAATCGACCTGTATAGCGTAGATCTCAGCATTTATCGCATTTTCGATCTCCCAAATCTCTTTGCTTGTGCCGTTAAAAATTATCTGCGACCCACTAAATCCTATCTTTAGAGCTTTCCACAGTTCGCCGCCGGAATTGACCTCGATGTCGCAGCCTGCATCTTTGACGGTGCGGAGTATCGCCATCGTTGACATCGCTTTTGCCGCATAACAGACCTTGAGCGGACAACCGATCGCTGCTTCGGCTTTCTGGAGACGCGCAATGTTTTGACGAATACGCGACTCGCTAAATACGAAAAGCGGCGAGCCGTGTTCGCGGGCGAGATCAACGGCAGAAACGCCGTCAATGTGGAGATGGTTGTCGCGGATGTCGAGAAAGTTCTCTATTTCCCAAGCTTGAGTCATAAGGAATTATAACCGCAGAGACGCAGAGACGCAGAGAAGAGACTGAAAATTTTACGAATGATAGATCCGCCCAGAGTAGAAGCGTTTTATCAGAAATTTTGTTTTCTTATATTCCTCTGCGTCTCCGCGTCTCTGCGGTGGTTTAATGTTTAAGTAGTTGAATACCCGTCCCGAGCGGATAAAGTCCAGGCAAAGATATAGGTAGACGGCCGGTAATATCCTGCAATCCAAACAGTGCACGAGCCGATCCACGCTGGAGACTGGGCATATCGCCGTACGCGACCACGTAAGTTTTTAGCTGCGGCAAGGCTCCGAGAATATAGGGGTTGCCGTAGGCAACACCGATCACATTTTTGTCAGCGGCCATCAATTCGCGAAGTATCTTGACACCCGAATCGGGCAGCCCGACGCTGTTTTTCGCCCCGGAACGCACGCGGCCGTAGAGTGCGGCGATAACGATATCCGCTCCATTTACCATGTCACGGGCATTTTTCACTTGCTCAGCGGTCGAGTTATCTTGCAGTAAAGCTGAGGTAAATTTGATTTCGTTTGCACGGAGTTCCCGCGACAAACTTCCGATAGTTGTTTCGCCGTCAAAGCCATTAGATATCGACAGGACACAGATTTTTTTTGTCCGATCGAGCGGAATCGCTCCGGCGTCATTGCGGACGAGGGTTATTGCTTTTTCGCCGATCTCATCTGCAAGTTGTCCGACGTCTTTGGTGGATACGAGACGGTCAATCTGGTCGAGCGGCGTGATCTTATTTTTGTACAGGCCGAGCTCATATTTCCATGCAAGTATCTTGCGGACGGATTCGTTGAGGCGTGCTTCAGTTACGCGGCCGGACTTGACGGCTTCGATCAGGCCATTGAGCATCGCTTCGGTATCCGCGGGTTTTTCGAGTATGTCTGCTCCGGCGAGAAACGCCCGCACACCTGCCTCTTTCTGGTCGAAATACAGGGTTAAACCGCTCATGCCCATCGCGTCGGTCACGATCAGACCTTGGAAATTCATCTCTTTGCGGAGGATCTGAGTTTGCACGACGGGCGACAAGGTTGCAGGCACGGTAGCCTTTAGGTCGACGATCTCGGCACCTTCTTCGGCGTCAACGCGAATAGCTTGCTTGAGTGGCTTTATCTCGGTTGGGTCGATCTGCGGCAGGCCGATATGGGCAATCATTATCGAGCCGATACCGGCGGCGATGGCTTGTCGAAAGGGAACAAATTCTGTCTTTTCGAGGCTCTCGCGTGAATGGTCGATCATCGGAAGCCCTCGATGCGAATCAACATTTGTGTCGCCATGGCCGGGAAAATGTTTTGCGGTCGCAAGCACGCCCTCGCTTTGCAGACCTTGCATAAATGCGACGCCAAATTTACCTACAGTCTCGGGATCTTCGCCAAACGAACGGACATTTATCACTGGATTTCCCGCATTGTTATTGACGTCGAGAACCGGAGCAAAGACGTGTTGGATGCCCATGGCTTTGGCTTCGCGGCCGGTGACGACGCCGATCTTGCGGGCGTATTCGGGATTGCCTGTCGCAGCGATGGCCATGTTCCAGGGGAAATTTGTCGCATCGCCAAACCGCATCCCGACACCAGTTTCGGCATCGATCGAGATCAGCAGCGGATCCTTAGCATTCTCCTGCATGCGGTTTATGAGATGGACCGTTTCATACATCGGGGCACCGAAAATGATGATGCCGCCGACCTTATTATCGACGATATCGTGTTTGAGCGACTGGAAATATTCGCTGTCCTGATTGGTAAATTTTGCGTTGATCCCGATCTGGATGACCTGACCAACCTTTTCCTCGACCGACATTTTTTTGAGCTGTTTGTCGGCAAATTTCCATGCTCTGCTCGACGGCTCAAGACGCGAAGCCGCCTGGGCAGGTGCTACCAGCGGAGTAGCCAGGAAAGCGAAAATTATCAGTGAATTAAGCAGAAACTTCATCATTTTTTGTAGGGATAATAAGCGTCGCAATAAAGGCGACCAAAAATGTCACAAGGCTGCCTATTAGGGCATACCACGTCCAA
>JAYVOS010000348.1:0-4550 GCA_043757775.1 Chloracidobacterium sp.
GATTTCAACGAGGTAATCAGATAGTTATCTCCTGGAAAATGCCGGCACAAAATGCAGCGGGCGGAAATGTTCAGAATATAAGCCGAGCGGATGTTTACCGTCTTGCAGAACCGGTGAATGCCCCGCTGCAGCTTTCTGAGGAAGAATTTGCCAATCGCAGCACTTTGATCGCCGCGATGCCCATCACAAATGCTGATTTTGCCGCGAGGACTCTTTTATACAAGGACACGCTGCAATTTGCCGGACAAGCTGCCCGGCTGCATTACGCTATACGTTTTGTAAATGCGGAGGGGCAGAAAGCTGCGTTCTCAAATTCCCTGCTTATCGAGCCGACATCAAAGGTCGCGGCGGGGCCAGGTTCCCTACTCGCTGAGGCTTCGCAAGATGCGGTGCGGCTCAATTGGCAGGCTCCGGCGACCAATATTGACGGGTCTATGCCCGTGAGCATCCTTGGATACAACATTTATCGTTCGACCTCGGAAAAAGAACCCGGAAAATTACTGAATAAAACACCAGTTACAACGGCGGGTTTTGATGATGAATTCTTTGATTTTAGGAAGGATTATTACTATTTTGTTCGTGCAGTTTCGGTTGGAACACAGGCCGAACCCGTCGAAAGCACGGAATCAAATATTGTTAAATTTAAGGCGATCGACACGTTTGCCCCCTCGGCTCCGTCGGCGATAACGGTCGCAGTTGCACCGAACGCGATCTCGATATTCTTTGCCGTCAATCCCGAAAAAGATATTGCCGGATATAAGATTTATCGCTCGACTGACAAAGACCTGCTGCGTGAACGATGGACGCTGTTGACGACGGAACTATTGAAAACAAACACGTTTCAGGACAACAAGGTCGAATCCGGTAAATCATATTTCTACTATCTTACAGCGACCGACAAAGCCGGAAATGTCAGCGAAGCCTCAATAATTGCCGGTGATGTCGTGCCCTAAATAACTTATGAAGATCGAACTGGAAGCAAATTTTTCCCCGTCAAAGATCGTGTGCGTTGGTCGCAATTACGCCGAGCATGCAAAAGAGATGGGAAACGAAGTGCCAAAAGAGCCGATGTTGTTTCTAAAAGCTCCGTCGGCACTGATCCGCGAAGGCGAGAGCATAGTGATACCTAAACAATCACAGCAAGTTGAGCATGAAGGTGAGCTGGCAATTATTATCTCTAAGACCTGTAAGGATTTAGCCGACACAGACGATGTAAATGATTATATTCTCGGGTATGCATGTCTGAATGATGTGACGGCACGGGATCTGCAAAAAAAAGATGGACAATTTGCAAGGGCAAAATCATTTGATACATTTTGTCCGATCGGGACGGTCGTCGAAACAGAGCTTGATACGACCGATATTCGCGTGGTTTGTCGCGTCAATGGTGAGATCAGGCAAGACGGTCGGACATCGCAAATGGTGTTTCCTGTCGATTTTCTGATACGATATGTATCAAATATGATGACGCTGAATACTGGCGATGTGATCGCGACAGGAACCCCCTCGGGCGTGTCGAAGATGAATCCAGGAGATGTTTGCGAGGTAGAGATAGAAGGCATAGGAATTCTCACAAACAACGTTCGCTAAATGCACAATGCCCAATGCAAAGTGCATAATTAAAGAAAAGAGGTTTTCGCATTGTGCATTTTGCACTCTGCATTGAGCATTGAATTATGAAATTTTTTATAGATACGGCAAATTTAGACGAGATCAAAGAGGCCAATGAGCTTGGGTTGATCGACGGCGTTACGACGAATCCGAGCCTGGTCGCAAAAGAGGGCGATATTGATTTTAAGGAGCATATTGCTAAAATATGTGCCCTTGTAAAAGGTGATGTTTCGGCTGAGGTTACTGCTCTCGACACCGCCGGAATGCTAGCTGAGGGCCGCGAACTGGCAAAGATAGCACCTAATGTAGTGGTCAAGGTGCCGCTCACGCTCGATGGCCTCAAAGCGTGCCGCACATTTCGTGCGGAGGGCACAAAGGTTAATGTGACGCTGTGTTTCTCGGCCGCTCAAGCTCTATTAGCCGCGAAAGCAGGTGCGTCATATATCTCGCCATTTATTGGCCGTATCGACGACATTGGGCAGAACGGAATGCAGCTGATCGAAGAGATCGTGCAGATCTACGCTAATTATCAGTTCGAGACCGAGGTTCTTGCGGCGTCGATCCGACATCCAATGCACATCGTCGATTGTGCACTTGCCGGGGCCGATGTTGCGACAATTCCCTTTAAGGTAATACAACAGCTCGTCAAGCATCCTTTGACTGACAAGGGGCTGGAAGGATTCCTTTCGGACTGGAAAAAGAGCGGTAGAAGTTGAGACGAGAGTTAAATACTAAAAGGGAAAAGGGGCAAGGCTTTCTGTTTTGCCCTTTTTTCATGTGTTCATGTTCACGCATGAACATGTGAAGACCGTGAACGGTGTGAACGCCATGAATGCATCATTATCGGACGCCGTTTTATGCTAGCGGCTCGGTTAATAAAGCCTTTAGCTGGCTATGAAGCCCCGCAGCGTCGGGGCTTCGCTGTATTGCAAACTGATACTTGGCTTTGAAAAAATCATTTGTCTCACTCATCGTTACCAGTTCCCTGACTTTATCGAGGTTGGCGTCAACCATGCCTTCGGGAATTCCCACTTTTGACGCAAACATCTCGTCGATCTCGACTATCAGCATCGAAAACTTACGCAGCCAGCCAAAATCTTCATCGTTTATAAGGAGATTAACGAAATCCGTGGGTGAAAGCTTGCCGTGTAGTCCCTCGTACATTTCACGCTCAAGATCGAGCATGGATTTATGCAGTTTTAGGAGGATATTGCGTGCATTCTTAAGCAATTCGGCGTTTTCCATAAATTAATCTTAGCCTACTTCTAAATTAAAGCATACCGTGCTAACTTTTAATAATTAGCTCGCTAATGAAATATTCTTAGCACGCTAATTACTTAATAAAAGCGAGCTAATCTTATATCGTTAACCCGCTAACTGTTTGCATAAACCATTAAACGACAAGGACTTATGACTCACATCAAATTTGAAGACACAGTCAGCTACCTGCTCGCCAAGGTCACGACGGCGTTTCGAAATTCGCTCGAGCGTCACATGGGAACGATCGGCCTGCACGGCGGACAAATTTTTGTTCTCTTCGAATTGTGGAAGCAAGACGGTCTCCGTCAGATCGATATCGCGAGCCGTCTGAGCCTCTCGGCTCCGACCGTCAACAAGATGCTCAAGGGACTGATCGAGATCAATCTCGTGACGCGTTCGCGGATCGACGACGATGCGAGATCGACGCGGATCTTTCTGACAGAACGCGGACTCGATATGCGCCAGGAGATCGAGGGTCAATGGCTCGAACTGGAAGAAAATTGCCTCTCCGGCCTGACCGAAACCGAACGCCTAGTGCTTTTTGAGCTGCTTGGTAAATTGCGAAGCACTTACACAGGCAGCGGCGAAGCCGATGACGAATAGGAATATCACCATCAATTCTCGTAAATACGACGGCCACATACGCCGCAGTTGGGAAGGCGGGCTGATCAGCGAAAACGATGGCGGAATCGTGCTTGTCGGTAAATTCGACGAAGATGTCGGCCACGATGAGATTGGCCTGATCAAAAAAGGCACGGTTTCATTCGAATTTTACTGGCTCGACCGTTGGTATAACGTCTTTCGCTTTCACGAACCTGACAGCACACTTCGCAATTATTACTGCAACATTACGATGCCGCCGACGCTTGCGGACGGCGTTTTAGACTACGTAGATCTTGATATTGATGTGCTCGTTTGGCCGGACAACCGGTACGAAGTGCTAGATCTGGATGATTTTGAGCAGAATAAACTGAAATTTGGGTATCGACAAGATGTGATCGAAAAGGCGGAGGCGAGCCTAGCAGAGGTTATCGCGTTGGTCGAATCAAAGGGGTTTCCGTTTGACGATTCAAAACAACAATTTCAAATTTAAGATCTGAAATTTCAAAACACTTTTACGATCTGAAATTGAAGAACCCACTCGCTACCGCTCCCGGTTCTGACTTGAGTCGATCATTTCGGCTGGATGCGGAGCATGTAGCCGCAAACGTTGAGCGGTACGCCGGGGGTGACGGCGATGCGTTGGCCGGCGGGCAGCACGTAATTATTGATGTTTGCAGGGTTTTTCCCCTCGTTTACCGCCCAGAAATTCCCTGCTCCGTCCGTAACTAACGTCAAATGACGACGACTGATCTCGGCATCGCCTGCGAGCGGGATATCGACCGGCTTGGATTTAGAGCCGCGTCCGATGACGATCTCGTTTTGATAGACCGGGATAACATTTTGGCGAACGCCGCCGCGCCAGACCTCTAGCCGATAGATCTCGACCTGACGGCTTTTGACGTGGGTCATTTCCTCGGGGTCTTCGGGAGCGAGCGGGACGGCTTGCTGGATATTTGAAATGGTCGGCGGCGGCGGCTGAGCCGGTCGTGTGAACGGAGCGGGCCGTATTGGCACACTCGGTTTGGGATCGGCGATCGGCGGCAAGTTTTTGGGACGGGTCAGGACACCTGTTTTAT
>JAYVOS010000349.1:0-4550 GCA_043757775.1 Chloracidobacterium sp.
CGTCTTTATAACATCAGGTCTGGCTCCATTCTTAGACCATTTCATAGATACCCCCCCCCCGTTGTTTCCTGACCTCCGGTTGATTCCAAAATCTTTCCCTTCTGGTGTATTATAATAATTTCTGAACACTGAGGGTGAACATTGCAAAAAGCGGAGATTATAGTCATTGGTGGCGGCCCTGCCGGGCTTTCGACCGCGGGAGCTTTGAAACGGGGCGGATTTGATCCCATCGTATTGGAAAAAAACGGTCAGGTCGGCGATTCGTGGAAGGAAAGGTATGACCGGCTCCATCTGCATACTGTTCGGAAGTTTTCAGGATTAGCCCATTACCCGATCCCTAAACGTTTCCCGAAATACGTTCACAAGGATCTCTACGCACAGTATCTGCAGGAATACGCCGATCATTTTGAACTAAAGTGTGTTTTCAACAGCCGGGCCCTTCGGGTTCGCATAAATGAAGCCGAAAGTCCTGAAACTCTGATAGTAGAAACTAGTAACGAAGTCTGGAGCGCACCTGTAGTCGTGTTAGCGACAGGGCAGTTCGGCACCCCAGTCACTCCCGTTTGGCCGGGCCTCGACGAGTTTCAGGGCACGATGATCCATTCTGTCAAATATAAGACTGGAAATGCCTACGCCGGCAAACGAGTACTTGTTGTTGGTTCCGGAAATAGTGGAGCAGAGATCGCTGCTGATCTCGCGGAATGTGGAGCTCAGTCGGTGTCCATCAGTGTCAGGACCCCGCCGGCGATTGTCCCGCGCGACTTTCTCGGTACGCCCACACAAGTCTTTGGCATCATGATGTCGCGGCTGCCGCCCCGACTCGCGGATTGGGTCGGGGCAGCCTTGGCCCGCCTTGCTCTTGGCGATCTGAAACCCTATGGCTTGCAGACCCCAGCGTGGTTGCCGTTTACCTCCAAACGCACGCCTATCATCGATGTTGGTCTAATAAAGCAGATAAAAAACGGCAGTGTGAAAGTGCGTCCGACGATATCCAGCTTCAATTCGTTAGGAGTGGTTTACGATGATGGCAACCGTGAATCCTTAGACGCGGTGATAGCTGCCACTGGTTTCACCACCGGCTTAAATGAAATGCTCCCGATCCCCGGCCTCCTAAACGCACAAGGTTTTCCCCTGTTTCCGCCAGGCATGCCAACCCCAGTGCCGGGTTTATTCTTCATGGGTTTTATTGAGACAAATCGCGGCCATCTTTTCGAAGCTAATATCGCTTCGCGTCAACTCGCAAAAACTGTACAGAAATATTTGTCAAAGGTTTGATTCATCTATAATACATGAATGGGGGCTGACCGGCGATCTTTAACAACTTAAGGGAAAAAAAGAGTGACAGACCTTTCCACGATCGCCGAGCATCGACAAGTGCAGTGGTGGTTTTTATTTGTGAAACAAAAATGGAAAACGGTGCGTAACAAATCACGTCTGTTCGACATCTCAGTAGTAGTAAGTAATAAAAACATACAAAGGAAATTATGGTCTATAAGGTTTTAGCTCACCGCCTATTTGCGGTTGCGGTGATCGCAATGTTGGGGTTTTCGGCGCTGGTTCAGGCGCGGCCTTTGCCGGAAGGGGTATTTTTTCAGCAGGACGATAAGCAAAAGCTGCCGCCAGTCAACTGGATCCGCAGCCGCAAGATCGACGTCAAGCATCTGGACATCGATCTGAAATTCGACTGGGACAAGGAACAGGCAATCGGTTCGACGGTGGTGACATTTGCTCCGTTCGACGACACTGACAAATTTAATCTCGACGCGGCATTGATGATGATCGAGTCGGTTACTCTTGTCGGCAGAGGTGAGCTGAAATATACGTACGATGCCAAAAAAGACGGCGACAACCTCGAGATAATGCTGGACCGCGTTCATCCAGCGGGCGAGGATATCAAGGTCAAGATCGATTACAAAACCAATTACGTCAACAAGGTAGATGATAATGAGACAGCAATAGGCAGTTTTGGACGGGGGTTGCGATTTATCAAACCGTCGGCTGATAATCCGAACAAACCGCGTCAGATCTGGTCGCAGGGCGAATCGGAATTCAACCGCTACTGGTTTCCTTCGTATGACACGCCAAACGATTTCCGCATGACGGACATTCGTGCAACGGTCGCGAAACCTTTCTTTGTCGTGTCAAACGGCAAACTGACCGATACAAAAGAAAACTCTGACGGAACACGGACCTTTCACTGGGTGATGGATCAGCCCTATGCGAACTATCTCTCGTCGATCGTTGTCGCAGAGACGGCGCCGGTCGAACAGAAATTTGAGGATGTGCCGGTTTATAACTACGGCTACACCAACGAGACAAAAGAGGTCGCTGCGACGGTCAAAAATCTACCCGCGACGATGGCTTTCTTTTCGCAGGTGACGGGCGTCAAATATCCATATCCTAAGTATTCGCAGGCGTTTGTCGAAGATTTCGGCGGCGGGATGGAAAACATTTCGGCGACGACGCAGATCGAAGAGATGATCCACGACGACCGCGAATTGCTCGACGGCGACAGCGAATCGCTCCAGTCGCACGAGCTTGCTCACCAGTGGTTTGGCGATTACGTGACGTGTCGCGACTGGGGACAGATATGGCTCAATGAAAGTTTTGCGACCTACATGCAGACGATGTGGACCGAAAAATTAAAGGGCCATGACGAATTTCTTTATACCGATCTTCGCGGCAATCACGACCAGGTTTTGGGCTCGTGGCGACAGGGGCAGCGAAGGCCGATCGTGACTAAATACTACGCGAACAAGGACGCGATGTTTGACAACTACGCTTATCCCGGCGGCGGGTCGGTGCTGCACATGCTGCGTAAAACAGTCGGCGACAAGCTATTTTCAAAAGCCCTCAAGAATTATTTGACGACCAACGCCCATCAACCGGTCTCGACCGAAGACCTGCGTATCGCATTTGAAGAATCGACCGGGCAATCGATGGATTGGTTCTTTGACGAGTGGCTCTACAAGATGGGCCATCCCATTTTCGACATCACGCAAAGCTATGACGCGGTGACTAAGAAGTTGACGTTGACCGCGAAACAGACGCAAAAGCTCGATCTCAACAACGAATTTCCGCAGACGGAATTTTTCCAAACGTGGGTCGAAATCGAGATCGACAATCGCATCGAACGCGTCTGGCTCAAACCGCAGGCTGAGAATGTATTTACATTTAACGCGGCGACACAGCCTAAGCTCGTTAATTTTGATTACGAATCGACGCTGTTAAAGGAGATGAAGTTTGAGAAATCGACCGACGATCTGCTTTATCAGATGGCTAACGACAAAGATGTGATTGGGCGCCGCTGGGCGATGGCAGAGATTGGTAAAAAGGGTGATGCGGACAAGGCGAAGGTGCTTGCAGGCTTGATGACGTCCGCGGAGAAAGATGCGTTTTGGCGTATTCGCCGTGCGGCGCTTTCTGAGATCGCAAACATCTATTCGCCGGATCCGCCTCCGGGACGTGAGCGCGCAGCGGCAAAGCTTGACGCTAATGTCGAGGCGTTGGTCATGCATCTTACAAAAGACAAACAATCGCTCATCCGTGCGGACGCGATCGAACTCCTGGGCGAAACGCAGGACAAGAAATATACGGATACGTATCTCGCTGCGCTGAACGATCAAAGCTACAGCGTGATTGGTCAGGCGGCGAATGCTCTTGGCCTTACAAAAGATGTGCGTGCGTATGATGCACTTATTAAGCTCACGAATACACCTTCGTGGCACGGCCGCATTCAGATCGCCGGCCTTAACGGACTGGGAGCACTGGGCGACAAACGTTCATTCGATGCGGGCTATAAGGCAGCGACGGACAAATCGCTGTCGTCGAAGGTTCGAACCGCCGCCCTCGCTGTCGTCGGTGCGACGGGCAAGGGTGACGCGCGAGCTTATCCGCTGATCGCAGAGCAGTTCAATGCTGCCAAGAATGCCGGAAGTGCTCAGGGTATGTTCAATGCTATGTTTGCGGTGATCAAGATCGCGGACCCTCGCGGCCAGGAGATCTTTGACACCTTAAAGACCAAGTTTAAGGATAACCCCGGGGCGATGCAGTTCATTGCTGCTGAGGAGGCCCTTTTCAAGGCGGCCATCAAGCCGTAGCTCGCGTTTGTAGGAAAATGAGGCCGCTTCATCTATGGAGCGGTCTTTTTATATTTGTCGCGGTATACTGTTTCCATAACAAAAATATGAAGAAAAAGATTCTTTTACTTGTCCTCGTCGCAATCTGTTTTATTTGTGTCAACGGAGTGTCGGCGCAAACGGGGCCGGTGACGCGTCAAGAGACGCTTCGCGGGACGATCACGCCTGAGCGTGAATGGTGGGATGTGCTGCATTACGATCTGTCGGTGCAGTTTATGCCTGAGACTAAGACGGTAAAGGGTTCTAATGTTATTACGTTCAAGACACTGAAACCGGGCAACAAGATGCAGATCGATCTGCAGACACCGCTTGCGATCACAAAGATCGTTCATGGCAGCGAGGAGCTGAAATTTGAACGCGAGGGCAACGTATATTGGGTAACCTTCGACAAGGAAGTGAGAGCAGCCGTCG
>JAYVOS010000350.1:0-4544 GCA_043757775.1 Chloracidobacterium sp.
AGTACAGCAAAATTGCATTCCGAGTTCTCACGGCTCTCTTGCAACAGCCCCTTCAGCGTATCCATGAAAAAGTTTCGATTGGGCAATTCGGTCAGTGCATCATGATATGCAGCGTGGCGGAAATTCTCGTGACTTTCTTGCAGTGCCTCACCGCTTCGCTCCAGTTCGGCAACGTAATGCTCGAGTTCGTGAACGTGTTCCTCCGCCTGCTCGGCACGCTCGCGTTCGGCCTGTTTTGCTTTATCGACCGTCTTCTTAACGTCATCTACGAATCGCCGGAATGTGAGGTAGATGATTCCGAAAAACAGCACGACTGTGGCAAAAAGATATAGGTTAATCTGTTCGAGGGCTTTGATGATGATCCCGGCGATAGCTGCTCCCACCGAATACATAAAGAGGGCGTCGAGAAAATTGTTTGTCCAGACCTGCCAGAATTTCCTTTCCTGTTTTATCGAGGAAAATATCGCAGCCAGCAAGGAATTGATCAAGAATAAAGTAGAACCCATCACAACGAGCAACCATACGAGAGCCGTCAAATCGCCTCGCTGTAAAACCAAATCGGTGGATCCAAAGACGAACGAAACCGCTTTTGACGCTCCAAACACCGCGATCACGCCGATCAATACGTTGACCACGATCGTCTTTGTCTTGATCACGACCCCTTGTCGCAGCAGATTTATCGATGCTAGTGTAGTTTCCACCAATACTATCAGCACCGCGATCTCGCCTCCGTATAGGAGTAGGGCGAGCATAATCAAGGCATCCGAGATTGTCAGGTGCATCTTGACGCGGGGCAACTGTATTCGCAGATAGCAGCTGCAAAAAAACGTTAGGGTGGCGAGCGTAATTACACCGGCATCAATGCGGCCCGCCGGAATTCCGGCAATCGCCCACACCAAAGCCCCAATCGCAAAGGGAGCGAGTAAGGCGAGAAGGCTATTAATGTATCTTTCCTTTAAGTCCATTAAATAAAGGCCGCAAGGGCGGTAAAGAGGCAGGAATGAAGAGTGGGTATAGGAGGTAAACTTGAAATGGATCGGCCGGAACAGTACCGACAAAAACTATTATGCGTTAAACTTTGTTTTTATTCAATAGAAATCTTTCTATTATAAGAAAGAACATTGCAGCAATATCGCCCATGTTCTTCTCCAAATTTTTAATGAGTCACCAGATTCACTTAGAATTGCCTATAAAGACTTTGGTCTGGTCAGCAATCGGGAAGACCGTTCAGAGATATATCCTGGTGTATTTGTCCTTTTCTGTAAAACCTGCTGCCATTAATGCAGACCGGGACGCGACATTGCCGTCGTCTACAAAACCGCATATCGTGTTTGACCCATTTAAGAGCTGTTTGCAAAGGCCCGACAGACACGGACCGCTATAACCCTTGCCCCGCTCGCTCGGGTTCACCCATAAACCTTCGATATAGATCGCATCAGGAGTAACGCAAATGATGTCTGTCTTGAAAATCAGTTTACCATCTCGCACCCATACCCAAACTCGCCCTTTTTGTACGCGTTCCGAGCAGCGCAGCCTAAATCCATTATGGTCTGCCACGAGTGGATCTGTGCCCGTCAGAGCAAGCACCATTTCAGCATGTGCGGAGACTATCTGATCCAGATTGTCATTGGTTGCGATCCGCAGTTCGACGACATCATCGAGCTCCGTAGCTACTTTGTGCGTCGCGATCAACAACTGGGTGGATGTCGATCGCGGCATTTCACCCGCTTTCGCATATTGTTTCCAGAATTCAGAGAGTTTCGTTTCTTCCGCGAAAACCATCTTTGCATCCGGGCAGAGCCGGACACATTCTGCGATCGCTTCGACCGCCTCACCGTCCCGGATTTCGAGGAGTGTATTCCGCCCTATTAGGGCTACACCCACAAGTTGTCCGCCCGAATCCCTGCACCCAAAGAACGCGCCGCGGTTAATGGGGCTTTCCATCCCGTTATCCAGAATCATTCCAGACATAATGACCGTCTGCAGCGGACGGAGTGACAGGAACATCAGGGTTTCCTGTCTCTGATCCTCAGTCAGCAGCTCTGCAACATATTGCCGCGTGTTTGGCCTAGCCGGTAAAGTGCTGCTTATAGTTTGAAATGCTGTAGCCGTGTTCATTTAGCTCCTTTGTGTTGCCTTGGAGGCTGCGAGTTAACTAAGAGGAATATGAAAGGTTTTGTTGGGATCTGACAGCCGGCATACGGCCAATCGCCAGACCCCAACAGAACTACATTAGTGCATCGACGGACCGGCGTCCCCGTTTGCCAGGATGATGCTGCTCATTGACTGAGCATTATCGCTGATCAAGATGCCGTCGCTGATCAATATACCATCACTGATCAGAATACCGTCAGCGATCGGTGTATTATCGAGCATTCCTGTTGAGCTGCCAAACAGCATGTTAGACCTGCCTATGGATGTACCCCTGCGAATCGGTTGGGTGCCGCTCGGTGCAGTTCCATCAGGCAGTACACATCCATCGCTGATAAGTATGCCATCGCTGATAAGGATGCCGTCGCTGATCAAGATGCCATCGCTGATCAAGATACCGTCGCTGATCAGAATACCGTCGCTGATCAAAATGCCGTTTGCGTAAACGCTCTGGTACTTTGTGATCCAGTCGGTCCCTGCTTCGGCGCCGTAGCTGCCGACGATGCCGCCCGACCACTGAAAGCGTGTTCCGGCTATCGTCGAGGTAGGATCCGGCGTGTCAGTCGTTTTGAGCAATTGAGTTCCCTTTGGAGTCGGGTTAGGAAGATCCTGACGGACCTGTTTTGCTATCCGCACCGCACCCTCGACATTGAGCTGGCCGGCTCCCTGCTCCAATACATTAAACCCAGCCAACGGTTGTGCTGTATATTCCAATAGCATCTTGACCATATTAGGTGTCAGCTTTGGGTTAGCCTGCAAGAGTAGTGCGACCGCTCCGGCGACAACCGGTGTGGACATTGATGTGCCTGAAAGATACATCATTGTTACATCGCTTGAGCCGCCTGCCGGATAGACCCCCGAGCTGGGATTTGCATTGAGCAGAGCACTATCCCTGCCTGTTGCAGATATGACCTTATTTCCGGGTGCGACCACGTCAGGTTTTATCAAATTGTCGTATGTTTTCACACCAGTCGTTGCGTTCGTCGAATACGAACGGGTAGGCCCACGTGAACTGTATGTCGCGATGCCGTCATCGTTGCGGGCGTCGGTTCCAAACGTATTTGTTGCCCCGACTGTAATGACCGAAGGGTCGTTTCCAGGTGCGTGTATCGCACCGTAGATTTTCTGTCCGGCGGCATTTTTGCCATTGTTGCCGGCTGCGGCGACTACGACAATACCTGCATCAACCAATTTGCGGGCGGCACGGCAGATCGGATCGTTTCTCCACGTTTCCACGGCCGGCGTTCCTAAGCTCATGTTTACGACCTTGATGTTATAGGCGGACCGATTGTTGTAGATCCATTCCAGTCCCTGCAAAAGCGAAGCTGTTGTGCCTGTACCGGTCGCACCGAGCACGCGGATATTGATGACCTTTGCGTTTGGGGCCATTCCGCGATAATCGAGCAATTCGGTTCCTGCACCCGCACTTCCGGCTAATAGACCTGCGACGTGCGAACCGTGCCCGTAGGGATCTCTATTTGTCGATGCAGTAGATCCGCCTGTAAAGTCCATACTCTTGATGACCCGGTCATCGCCTAGTAATGTCGAGGTGTCGTAAAAATGATGGTGGTTCTCATAAACTCCGGAATCGACAACTGCGACTCCGATACCCGTACCGTCCAGTTGGCTGGTGGTCGTATTAACCACGCCGCCGACGATGGTCGTGTTGGTAAGCGTACGAACGAGTGATGCACCGGTTGTCGTCTCTATATGACCAAGTATCTTTGTTTCCTGATCGAGCGAGAGGTGTTTCGCACTCTGCACGGCTGCAACCTCTTCGGCAACGCGGAGCGGCAGGTCAATGACGAGCATATTTAATGCCTCGGCACGATCTCCGACCAAAACGCCATTCTTTTTAAGAACATTTTGCAGCTGTGGATTGTCGATATCATCCGACTGGAGAATGACCTTAACGGTTTTATTCTGGTCGGCACCAGCCATTAACGCCCTCAGGTCAGGCGAGATCTTATCGCCGACAAATGAATCATCGTTATCGTCTCGTGAGATCGCTACCCTTTCAAATCGTGAACGCATACGGCTGTCGCCGGTAATCTGACTCTCGAACGTATCGGCGTTAGCGGCCGTCATTACCTGTATATTGCCCTGGGAAAGTGCACTATAGAGTTTGGCAGCAACCTCTCGGCCGAGAATAGGAGTGACGGACGAAAAGCTCGCGATGTCGTCAAGATAGATGATCGTCTTGCCTTTCGACGCGGCAACAAATTTCATAATGCCGTCGAGAATGACGTCAAATTCCTTTTCGTCGCGTGTCGCACTAAAAACGGCATTCCAATTAACACGGTAAAGTGTTTTGCCTTTATGGTTGTTAGCAAGCCGTGCGGCGACCGCATCGAGCACCGCCTCGCGTGCATATCCCTGATCATCTATAAGGA
>JAYVOS010000351.1:0-17081 GCA_043757775.1 Chloracidobacterium sp.
GATCGGCATAAAGACTTTGCAGCCATAGACGACGCCCCAGAAATTGATACCCATCAGCCATTCAAAATCCGCAAGCGAATTTTGCTCGAACGTGCCGATCACTCCGACGCCTGCGTTATTTATGAGATGTGTGACGCAACCGTGCTTTGCGACCGCCTCATCCGCAAGCTGCTGAACCTGTTTCAGATCGGAAACATCGGTGATATGGACGGACACGGGCACACCGAGCTTTTCGACCATCGCGGCGGTTTCGTTTAGACCGTCGCTGTTTACGTCAGAGATCGCGATGCCGGCAATTTTCTCCTCAGCCAGACGCACCGCCAAGGCACGTCCGATGCCGGAGGCGGCTCCCGTAATAACTGCGACACTGTTTTTACTCAAGCTCATAAGAATAATTAACCACAGATAAATACGGATGAACTGAGATGAGAAAAGAATTTACACTTATCTGTGTTTATCTGCATTCATCTGTGGTTTCACTTCTTCACTAAGATCCGCTCGTTGCCGGAATTCGACTTTACATCAAAAACGCGAATCGTGACGGCGTATTCACCGGCATTTTTTACCGGAATATCGATCGTATAACGCTCACGCGGGCTATCCGAGATACCGTCATCAGCATAAACCGGCTGCCATTCGCCACCGTTGATGCTGTATTCGGCTCGCGTTAGGTAGCTGGCGTCGTCGCTCGCGTCAAATACGACACGCGCCTTTTCACCCGTCAACTGCGGCGTGCCAAATGCCTTCACGACAGGAGCCGTATTGTCAATGTCGATCGGCCCAGATGTGCGTTCGCCGGAGAGAGCGGTCGTCACCGGATTGGACAGGAAATCTCGTGCGACGATCTTGAAAATGTAACGCCCATCGGCAAGCGTTTGGCCATCGATGGCTATAAAATTATCGGTCATATCGCCGCGTAATAGTTTAAAGCTCGTGTCGCCGATCTCTTTGTAATAAACGTCATAGACGATCTTGTCGCCATTGCGGTCCTCGGCGGTCCATTGCAGCGAGGTTGCTCCGCGCTGATAGACGCGGCGAGGCGGAACAGCAATATTAGGGATACCGAATGTCAGAGGATCCATTCCCGAAAGCTCGATATTCGGGTCGATCTGCTGGGGCGGATTTGCCGCGAGGCCGACATTTGTCGGCAAAGCCTGTATCGACAATACCTCCGGAGCGATGTTGCGAGGGATGAATGAAACATTGACCTCGTTGAGCGTCGCTGATGTTGCTTTCAGAACAGCTCGCCATTGCAGATATTTTGCCTTTGGGCTGGCGATCTGCACGCCCTTCGGGTCGGCGGCGGCCGTGCTCCATCCGCTCCAGGTTTCATCTGCTTTTTCGGTATTTCCCGTGCGTGTCTGGATCGTCACATTACCGTTCGAACGCCACCAGATGCGTCCCCACGTTGCGGTCGCTTTGGCATCAAGTATCGCCGAATCATATGTTCCCTCGGCGACCGTTTCGGCGCCAAAACGATAGAGCGAACCTTGGTTGCTCGATGTCGCGATCATTCCGCCGGGCGTCGATATAAGCGTCGAAACTTGATTGGCGTCGGTCTGCAAAACGAGAGTTTCGCGGCCGTCATTTGCTATGTTAAAAATACGGCCTTTGTCAGATGTGCCGACTAGTATGCCGTTTTCGGTTTGATTTGCAGTCATCGAAAATCCGGTCACAGCCGCCGAAGCCCATATAATATCAGTGCCGCCGTCAGGCGAGATGCGATAGACGGCAGATTTTGCAGCCGTCAGATCGTAGCGGCTCTTTGCCGGAGTTTCGGGCACGAGCGGATTTGGTTTGTCTGCGGTGACGGTCTTGCTCTCGGCAGCGGCAGGCGTTGCCGCAGCGTCAGCAGGCTTTGGAGCAGATGCCGATTCGCTCAAGGCGAGCACATATACCGACCCATCGTTTCCGACGACTATGTCATGAATTTCCCGTAGCGGTGAATCAAGCAAACCAAACGGTTTGCCGTTCGGCCCGAATTTCATCACCAGCCCGTTAGAATCTGTTCCGGCGTAGAGGTTTCCCTGTTTATCGGTCGTAAGCGAGATGATGTGTGATTCGCTCGTGTCGAAAAGTAAGGACAATTCGGGTGTCGCGTTCGCGGTTTTTACTTTGTAGATCTTGCCGCCGTCACCTGTTCCTACAGCCAGCGTACCGTCACTCAAAACCGCCAGCGACCAAATATATTTTTCTTTTGGCTCGAAATAAACGTCTGCTTTGCCGCTCGCGTCGATCTTATAGACCTTGCCGTCCGGCTGCGTCGCCGCAAATATCTCGCCCGATCTGCCGATCGCAATTGCGGAGACGTTCATCTCGTTGAGATCAGCAAATAATGTTCCCTGACCGGCAGCATTAACCTTAAATATCTTGCCGTCGCCGCCTGTTCCAAGATAAACATTACCAGCCGCATCCGCCGCACTCGACCAGATGTAAGCCTGGCCGGTCTTAAATACTTCGTTTAGCTTCGGCGCAAGGCTGATCGCTCCCTCAGAGTCGATCGAGACTCCGCGAGCATCACCTTTGAGCACGTCGTTACGCGAATTCACCGACCAAACCGAAGGCTCGGTCGCGTATAAGTTTAAGGAAAATACAGTTGTAAAAAGGAATGCGAAAAGAAATTTCTTCATTAGTTTTGAGCAAAAAGCGGCTACTTAGGAACGAGCACTATCATAGCAAATTCCGTGCGAAAATAGCCCTGTAAAACGGACAAAACTGTTTCGCTAGTCTGCTGATCGCGTCGGCGTTTTTCTCTTAGGTTTGGGTTTGGCGTCTGCACCGCTTGCGCGAGCATCGAGAAACTGCATAGCGTCCTGCATCTCGTCAGCATCGCCGGTGATGAGCCGTGCACTGCGTTCGCGTGTGAGATACGCCCAAAACCAGCTGAACATAACCGCCAAACGATTGCGAAAGCCGATCAGAAAAAAGACGTGCAAAAACAGCCACATCATCCATGCGATAAAGCCCTTGAATTTGAATCCGGCGGCTTCGGCAATGGCTTTGGTGCGGCCGATTGTCGCCATCGTGCCTTTGTTGACGTAACGAAACTTCGCGCGTTGTTCACCTTCAAGATCGCGGAGAATATTCTTCGCGGTCGCACCGCCCATCTGCATTGCAGCGGGACTGACTCCGGGAACAGGCTCGCCGCTCTCCTGCAAGAGCATCGCCATATCGCCGATGACAAAGATATTTTGATAGCCTTTGAGCGACAGATCAGGCTCGACAAAAACGCGGCCCGCTTTGTCCGTCCCTACGCCGAGGGCTTTGCCAAGCGGCGATGCTGCAACGCCCGTCGCCCAAAGAACAACATCGCAATTTATCCATTGGTCTCCAACCTTGACGCGACCATCGTCGATGTCCGTAACAAAACTGTTGAGACGGACATCAACGCCGAGCGATTCAAGCTGGGATCTTGCACTTTGGGACAGATCCGGTGCAAATGTGCCGAGCACACGGTCGGAACCCTCGAAAAGCAGAACTTTTGCTTTTCGCGTGTCTATCGCCTTAAAATCTTGGGCGAGTGCCTGGCGAGCAATATCGGCGATCGCACCCGCAAGCTCAACGCCTGTAGGGCCGCCGCCAACGACGACGAAATTCATCTCACGCTGATTGCCCATAAGATACGCTTCGCGTTCGGCGTATTCGAAAGCAAGCAGCACACGGCGGCGGATCTCGACCGCGTCTTCGAGCGTTTTTAATCCCGGAGCCTGCTTTTCCCAATCGTCGTGGCCAAAATATGCGTGACGAGCACCGCCCGCGACTATCAGATAGTCATACCCGATCTGCGAACCGTCTCTAAGCGAGACTTTGGAATTTTCTTTATCAACCCCGACAGCATCGCCGAGAATGACCTCGATATTTTTAAATTTATGCAGGATGCGGCGTATCGGCTGCGCGATCTCGCCCGGTGAAAGCACTGCGGTTGCTACCTGATAAAGCAGCGGCTGGAAAACGTGATGATTTTTGCGATCTATCAGCGTGACCTCGACAGGCTTGTTAGCAAGGGCCTTTGCCGCCCACAACCCGCCAAACCCACCGCCGATGATGACTACTGTTGGTCTAGCTTTCATAACTTGAGCCTCCGCATTTTAATGCGAAAACTGAGGCATGAAAGTATCATCTCAAATTCCGACAAATTTTGCGTAGATCGAACGTGCGGCAGTCACATCGTCGGTACCTTTTACAATTGCACGCCCGTCGGCAAAGACAGTCACTTCGTTTTCGCCCGAGTTGAACCGCACAAGATAATCGTTTTGTTTTACCTCGGCTATGTTGCTCAATTTATCAGCAAGTTGGGCGAGGTCTAACTCCGTCGGTCGCGGCGGTGCGATCTGGACAGCGTTGCGTCCGCAGAGGACTGCGGAAAATTCCTGAGCATCGGCGTCGAGGAATTCGAATATCCGCTGGCCGCACGTTTTGCAATCCGGGTTTGGCTCGCCCAATTTGATCCGCTGACGGTCATTTGCCCACACGTCAAACTGCATCAGCGAGCCATGCAGCAACGCGGTATCACCAACTAATATCTTCAATGCCTCAGCGACTTGCGTTGCCGAAACCGTAGCAATTATCGGCATTATCACGCCCGCCGTGTCGCAAGTAGGCGACGATCCCGCATCGGGCATTTCGTCAAAAATACAACGCAAGCAAGGAGTCTCGCCCGGAATGATCGTCATCGTCGTGCCATAGCTCGACACGGCGGCACCGTATATCCACGTGACGTTATGCTTGACGCAGGCGTCGTTGAGCAGATAGCGGACCTGAAAGTTATCAGTGCCGTCGAGCACCAGATCGCAGCCGTCGATGAGCGACTCGATATTCGAATTATTTACGTCGGCAATGATAGCCTCGACTTGCACATCGGAATTGATCTCCGCGATACGTGTCTTTGCAGCAATGGCCTTTGGAAGTCGCTCGGCAGCGTCAAATTCCTTGAACAAGGTCTGTCTCTGAAGATTCGTAAGTTCGACAAAATCACGGTCCACTATCCGCAATTTGCCAACGCCTGCTCGTGCGAGCATTTCGGCGTGAGCCGCACCCAAGGCCCCGCAGCCGACAAGCAAAACCCTAGACACGAGCAGCATTTCCTGTCCCGCCTTGCCTATCTCTCGAAATAATATTTGCCGGCTATATCTCTCGTTCACTTGATCTTTCGTATCCGTTTCGATGCGACCCATTCGTTTTCATCCACGTCGTAGTCGTCGTAGCTAACAAAATGCGAGCCGCCTTTAATATTAACAACGTGTGCCGGATACCAATCTTTTTTATACTCGACTTCGACTTTTTCGCCGATGCGGTAGATCGAACTGGTCTTCGGAACCCGTATCGATTTGGCGGTGAGCCATTCGTCGTCACCGGCCTCAAAACCGTAATAATGCACACGAAATTTGCTGCCTTTCACGTCGGCGATATAACCACGATACCAGTCGTCTTCGCTGTAAGCCTCGATGCGTTCGCCGATGCGGGGTGAATTTGACGGAGCGGCGTCAGCGATGACCGTCTGCGGATCAAAGCCGCCTGTAAAAGCTATCGTCGCGACCTGCTCCTCGCCAAAGAGCATATCCTGCTCGGCGTTGCTCCCCATTTCTGAGAGCGTAACCTTGCCGTCTTGGTTGTCATCTGCGTAAGGCGTACCGTTGAAAGCAGAGATCATCGCCTCGGTAAACGTCCAGTTTCCGGTCGATTCCTGGCTTGCCATTGACGAGGCAAACACCGCGTATGAGACACGGCGTCTCGCTTTTTTGACCGAATTGACCATCTCGCCCGCATAGCAATTATCAAGCGCGATGATCGCGTGTGAGCCTTTGAAATTACGTTCGATCGCATTCGGTATCGAGTCAAATTTCCATCCGAGCACCTTGCCCATTACGTCGTATGTCGCGAGGTACGGCACGTCATTGTCCGTCTTGTAACCGTGACCCTCAAAATACACAAATACCCAGTCGTCTGGCTGTGCCCTCTTGAGAAAATCGGCAAATTTCGTCTCGACCGTCGCCGTTGTTGCTGCATTATCTTTTAAGTAAATTATCTGATTTTCAGGTACGCCGTGCTTTCGTAGGCTATCGAGCAAAATGCCGTCTTTGCGTATCTTCGCGGGGAATGAGGCAAAATTTTCAGTATCTTTCCATTTCACCAACCCCACAAAAAATACCCACGTACGCTGCGGGTTCCATTCGTTTGCGGCGTTGACGGCAGTTGCTGAAACAAAAAATACTGCGACTAAAAGGACTGTTATCGGTAGGCGGCGAATATTCATTGTGATGGTGGCGAAATTTGTTTCTAATCTTCAAACAGACTTCGGACGAAGTTTCTGATCCCCGGGTTGTCCTCGATTTCACCGGCACCGAAAAGCCGATCATTCTGCAGCCGACCAGTAACACGCGGGAATTTAGGAGCTTTTCCTGTCCCTCACGCTCGATCTCACGAAATAAAATCGGCCTGCTGTATCTTTCGTTCAACTTTTCTTTCTTATGCGTGATGACGATACCCATTCGTCCCATTCTTTGCCGTAGCCGTCGTAGGTGATGTAGTGCGAGCCGCCCTTAAAATCGAGCACTTTTGCCGGATACCACGTTTTCTTCCACTCGACCTCGACCGACGCTCCTTTGGCAAACTGTACCACCTCTGGCGTACGGATCATTTTGTCGGTGACCCATTCGTCGTCGCTGGTCTCGAAGCCGTAAAAGTGGACCTTATTGCTGCCGGTTTTGGCGTCAACAATAAAACCTCTATACCAGCGATCGAGGCTGTAAGCCTCGACGCGTTCGCCAACACGCAGCGATGCGGCAGTCTGAGCTTTGCCGATGACTGTCAACGGATCAAACCGCCCGGTGAATGCGATGGTTGCCATCTGTTCTTCGCCAAAGAGCATGTCTTCTTCGCTGTTTTTGCCCAGCTCGGCAAAGGTAATGCTGCCGTTGCGGTCGCGGTCGACGTGTGCGTACCCGTTAAAGGCTGAGATCAGCGATTCGGTAAAAGTCCAATTGCCGGTCGAGACCTGGCTTGCGAGCGACGAGGTCAGCACGGCGTAGGAAACTCTGCGCGGCTTGGCTTTGACGTTATCGACCATCGCTCCTGAATAGCAATTGTCGAGAGCGATGATCGCGTGCGAGCCGCGAAAGTTACGCTCGATCGCATCCGGCACCGAATCAAACCGCCACCCTTTCACTGTGTCCCCCACATCGTACGTCGCGAGGTACGGTGTTCCGTCGTCCTCATCCTTATAGCCGTGCCCTTCGAAATAGACGATCACCCAATCGCCCGGAGCGGGCTTTTTGAGAAACTCGGCAAATTGGCGTTCGACGGCGGCGGTCGTGGCCTTAGCGTCGTTCAGGTAAACTATCTGCGTGTCCGGCACACCGCGGTTTTTTAGCGTGTCGCGGAGCACGACATCCTTACGGTTTTTTGTCGGGAATGACGCAAATGCTTCGGAATCTTGCCAGTTGACCAGACAGACGAAAAACGCCCACGTTCGCTGCGGGTCCCAATTATCGGCGGCTCGTACTTGTAGCACTGCAGATAGAAAAACGGCGAGAAACACGAGGGCGATGGGGGTACGGCGGATGCTCATACGGGTAATTGCCTTCCTTTTATTAGAGTTTTGATCGGTACAGTTAATCAAACAGTCGTCGGACGAATTTTCGTACGCTGGTGTTGTCTTTGTTTTCAACTTCGGTATTCCTTTATTTTTCACCGGTCATTCTCGCGAGTAGTCTATCACGCATCCGATCCGTACTAGCCTCTTGACCAGTCCATATCTCAAACTGTTTTGCTCCCTGTGCGAGCAGCATTTCGATACCGCCGAGAGCCGGAATTCCGGCCTTATTTGCCTCGCAGATCAATGGTGTATTGGTCGATTTTGTAACAAGATCATAGACAAATTTTACGCCCGCAAGCTCGTCAGCAGTAAACAACGTTTCATTTTCGAGCGGCCCTTTCATCCCTATCGGCGTGGCATCGACAACTATGTCAGTCGTCAGTTGTCGGTTGTCGGTTGTCAGTTGAGCAGATCGAACCCCTAATTCCTCAGCCAATGTCTCGGCTTTTGAAATATCGCGTGCAAAAACCGTTACGTCTGCACCCTCATCTTTTAATGCATAAACACACGCACGCGAAGCTCCGCCCGCCCCGAATATCGCGACCCGAGCATCTTGCAGATCGCCAAACATCGCTTTCAGGGGCGTGATAAAGCCGTGAGCATCGGTGTTATAGCCCAAGAGTTTTCCGTCAACGACATTGACTGTATTGACCGCCCCAATCTTTTCTGCGGTCGGATCGATGGCGTCGAGATGCGTTATTATCGACTGTTTATACGGCATCGTGACCGAAAATCCGCCAAAGTTTAATTCGACCTCGCGTGTTTCGGCTTTCACCATCCGCCGTATAAATTCGTCGATATTCTTGACGAGAAGCGTAACAAAAACAGCATTCACGCCCGCCGACGCGAACGAAGGGTTGTGCATATACGGCGACAATGATTGCGAAACAGGTTCGCCGATGACACCGAAAACCTTAGTATTTTTATCGAGATCTTTGACGCGGTATGTCTCGATCAGATCTTTGGCAGTTATTTGTCCGTCCGCAGTTTCTTTTCCCGCATCAATCGATGCATAAGTCAAATACGCTCCATGAGCAACTCCGAGAATGCGTGTCCATTTACCTGCCTCACCCATCGCGATCGGGATTATTTGCTTGTTTTCAGTTTTGGCTCGTTCGAGCAGTTTCCAGACGGAGATCGTATCTGTAATGTCATCGGACTTGACTGCTATCTTTATGATCTTCGAACCAGAAAGCCGTTCAAATATATTGTCAATATCGTCAGGAACGCTAGAAAAATTGTGGAATGACGCGATCTTATTTTTCAATCGTGTCGAAGCCTGAAAAACGTCTTCTTCCAGATCGCCGCCCCAGAATTGGTCGGACAGATCTGTCCAAAAAGCTTTTCGCTCTGACAGAGTCCCAATTCCATGTCCGCCTTGATCCGGCGAGCGATAGGTCGCGAGTAGCGGTCTGCCAATGTCCGATCTCTCAATTTGTGACAATGCTGCATCTAATTCCGTCGGCGGCAGACAATCAAAACGCACCTCGACCATATCCGCGAGTTCCTCGGCTCGGCGTATCTGAGCTATAAGCTCGTCCGCCGTGTCCGAGCAGACTGATATGCATATTTTGCCGTTATTCACTGGTTGAATCCTTTAGACTGGTGACGACGCTGCCCGACGTGACGATACAGGTAACGACTGCAAACGCCGCCGTAATGACTATTGGAGTGTTGCCGCTTTGTTTGACGGCAATAGCTGTCAGTGCCCACGCGACGGCAAGCGGATATAGATAATTTGTCAGCCGCCAACGAACGATAATTGCACAGGCGGCGGCTAAAACAATAAATAAACATCCAACAGGTGCTGACATTTGGCCCCATCCCATATATGAAATAAAGATGGCAAAATTGACTATCGACGCACACGTCACCCAGCCAAAATATATGCCAAACGGGGCTTTAGAAAACAGCGAATCCGTTACCTTAGCCTGATCTTTGAGCTTGAAACACAGCAATAACAATGTTGCGAGCAGAGCCAATATTATCGCCAGACAAATACCGATCTGATCGCGGTGCCAGAAAAATATCCACGCACAATTCAATACGCAACTAACTATATAGAGCGACCTGACGCGGCTGTATTTAGAGATGTTTGCCGGCAAAAGCTGATAGATGCTGAACGCGATCATGCCAACATATATCAAGCTCCAGATCGTAAATGCGTAGCCTGCCGGGGTCAGCATCGTCGGATATTTGTTTGAGATAACCTCAGGCGTCACACCGTTGACGTAACCCGTCGCGGCGAGTCCGTTAAAGACAATTGTGCCTATTGTGGCAACGAGAACCAGAGCGGCTCGCATCCGATCTTGTGAGTTTTGGGGTTGTGTCATTGCAAAATTATCTCACTTTTATCCATTTAGACTGAAAGAAGCCTTGCCGAATTCACGATTTCGTATAAAAATACCTCAAAACGTAATCTTTTTTAATTATGCATATCTGCAAAAAATTTCTTTACCAACTAAATACAAGGCTACTGCGTCAAAGATGCGTCTGTGGCATTGAGATTGCTTAAGATAATTGCGGAAACGCGACTTTCCCTCTTTCCCCGGGAGCGTAATTTAACGAAAGAGGAAAAAAGAAAGCCATGAAAGTTTTACAAAAAATAATATTTACCTTTGCGATGGTCATCGGCCTTACATTGGGTGTATCCGCGCAAGACGACACTAAAAAGCCGCCGCCGAAAGATCCGCCGCCGGTTGTGACGCCGCAGCCAAAGCCTTCGCCGCCTGATAGCAATAAGCCTAAGAAACCAAATTATTCTCTGGCTGTTTGGAAAAACGAAGCAAGCGAGATCGCCTAGTCCCAAAATCAATTCATAAAACAGTTCCACATCGGAGCTGTTTTTTATTTTAAATCGCCAAAGTCCTGCCTCACCGATAACTACATTTCGCGTTTTCTGTTAATCTGCTGAAATACTATCGTCCTCAGGAGGATCACTATGTCCAGATCGACCGTTACGCGTCTCTTATTCGTTCTAGTCACCGTCTTCTTAGTTTTTCCTACTCTTCTCGCTGCTCAACAGGTAGATAAGTCGCTGTATCAGAGTATGAAATGGCGAATGATCGGGCCGTTTCGAGCCGGGCGAACCGTCGGTGCGGTCGGCATACCGTCGCAGCCAAATGTTTTTTACATCGGTGTAAACAACGGCGGTGTCTGGAAAACAACCGACGCGGGACGGACGTGGAAACCGGTATTTGATGATCAGCCGACAGGTTCTATCGGCGACATTGCCGTCGCCCCTTCGAATCCAAATGTGATCTATGTCGGCAGCGGCGAGGGACTCCAGCGGCCCGATCTTTCGACCGGCGACGGTATGTATCGTTCGAACGATGCGGGACTAACCTGGACTCATCTAGGCCTACGCGAAGGCCAACAGATCGCATCGATAGCGGTCGATCCGAAAGATGAGAATAGATTGTTCGTTGCCGTGCTCGGCCACCCGTACGGCCCGAATGAAGAACGCGGTATTTACCGCTCGACCAATGGCGGGCAGACGTTTGAGCGTGTCCTATACAAAGGCGAGGACACAGGTGCGTTTCAGGTCGAATTCGACCCAAAGAATAACAACGTGCTCTATGCAGATCTGTGGGCGGGACGTCAAGGCCCTTGGGAAAACGGTGCGTGGCAAGGCAAAGAAAGCGGCCTTTTCAAATCGACCGACGGCGGCAGCACTTGGAAAAAACTGACCAACGGCCTGCCGACGGTCGAGCAGGGCTTGGGACGCATTGGCTTTGCAATCTCGCCGAGCGACCCAAAACGCGTCTATGCAACCGTCGATGCCAACACAAAATTTGCAGGGATCTATTCATCGAGCGACGGCGGCGATTCGTGGACGTATATGAACTCCGACCCCCGCATCTGGGGACGCGGCAGCGATTTTGCCGAGTTGAAGGTTCACCCTAACGATCCGAATACGGTCTATGTCGCAAATGTCGCGTCGTATAGATCTGACGACGGCGGCAAGACATTTACGAGTTTTAAGGGTGCTCCCGGCGGTGACGATTATCACCGCATCTGGATCAATCCAAATTCGCCCGGCATCATGATGATCGCGAGCGATCAAGGAGCGACGATCACCGTCAACGGCGGCGAAAGCTGGTCGAGCTGGTATAACCAGCCGACGGCACAGTTTTATCACGTAATTACTGACAACCAATATCCGTACTGGGTTTATGGCGGCCAGCAGGAAAGCGGTTCAGCGGGAGTGGCTTCACGCGGCTCGGCCGGAGCGATCCTGGCAAAAGATTGGATGACGGTAGGTGTCGAGGAATACGGCTATGTCGCTCCTGACCCGCTCGATCCAAACATCATCTACGGCGGAAAGCTGTCGCGTTTTGACAAACGCACCGGCCATGTTCAAAACATCATGCCGGAGGCTGTCCGCTCAGGGAAATATCGCTATTTGCGCACAGCTCCGGTAATATTCTCGCCGGTTGATCCGCATATGCTTTTGTTTGCGGGAAATGTGCTGTTCAAATCAATGACCGGCGGACAAAGTTGGAGCGTGATAAGCCCCGATCTCTCTCGTGAGAAATGGGACGTCCCGGCAAATGTCGGCATCTACAAAACGCCTGAGATGGCGACGATGCCTCGTCGAGGCGTCATCTACACAGTTGCACCGTCATACAAAGACGTAAATACCATCTGGACAGGCACCGACGATGGGCTTATTCACGTCACCAAAAATGGCGGTACGACATGGCAAAACGTCACTCCGCCTGGGCTGCCTTCGTGGGCAAAAGTTTCGCTAATCGATGCCGGACGCTTTGACGCTAATACTGCATACGCTGCCGTAAACACGCTCCGCCTCGACGACCTGAGTCCGCATATTTATCGCACGCACGACGGCGGCAAGACCTGGAAAGAGATCGTCAAAGGCCTGCCAAATGGTGGCATTGTTAACTCTGTACGGGAAGATCCAACGCGAAAATATCTGCTATTTTGCGGCACCGAACAGGCCGTCTATTTTTCGATCGACGACGGCGAGAATTGGCAGCCGCTACGGATCAATATGCCCGCAACGTCGATCCGCGATCTCGTCGTAAAAGATGACGATATTGTCGTAGGCACACACGGACGTTCGTTTTGGATACTCGATGACATAACCCCATTGCGGCAGATCGGTTCCGAGACAAAAGACCACAAAGCGTGGCTCTTCACGCCGCAACTCGCGACCCGCGTAAAGCGAAGTGTCCATACTGACACGCCGTTTCCACCAGAGGAGCCCGCAGGACAAAATCCGCCTGACGGAGCCGTCATCAACTATTACCTTAAAGAAAGCTCGAAGACGCCCGTCGTTATCGAGATCAAAGATATTGCAGGCAAGCTCGTCCGCCGTTTTTCGAGCAGCGATGAGCCGCACAATGTCGATTCAAATAAACTTCGCTTTCCGACCTATTGGATCCGCGAGCAGCAAATTTTGAAAAACGAAGCCGGTATGCAGCGTTTCGTCTGGGACCTGACCTACCCAAATCCGCCTGCGGACTACGATCTGCCGATCTCGGCGATCTACAAAGACACGCCGTTCGTACCGCTTGGCCCGGCGGTTATGCCCGGAATTTATACCGTGACATTGACCGTTGACGGCGTGTCGTTTAACCAGAGCCTGACCGTTCGGATGGATCCGCGTATAAAAACGCCGCCGCTTGGGCTTAAGAAGCAATTCGATCTTTCGATGCTCTCTTACAACGGCATCTCACGAGTCAATGAAATAACGGCGGCGGTCGAAAAATTCTCGGCTGATATTGCAAAGTTGCGTGCTGCCGCAAATACCGATGCTCAAAAGGCCCGTCTCGATATGATCGAGGCAACGATCAAACTGATGATGAGCGGCCCGCAGCGAAAGCCGGGTGAGTCGTCACCTGTTACGGAGACACCACTCAGCAGACTTGGAGGCTCGTTTGCCACGCTGCTTGACCTGCTACAGGATGCCGATGTCACGCCGAGCTCTCAAGCAGTCGCGGCTTCAAACGATCTCCAAACTGCATTGGCAAAGGCCGAAGCAGTTTGGAAAGAGATCAAAGATATGATGGCTCCAAAGTAATCCAATCAATCGTAACGTACAAAGGCTCCCTTCGTGGACGCCTTTGTACGTTGCTGGTGCCGTCTATAAGATTCGAACTTACGACCTATCGCGTGTGAAGCGAGTGCTCTACCACTGAGCTAAGACGGCGAAATAGTGGATAAGTGATATTGGATATTTAATGTACCAGAAAGCTACATCTTCAACTATCCACTGTCAGTTATTCGTTATCAATTAAATGGACGGATCGTCAGCCTTAGCGGGGCGATTTTCATCGGTTCCCTTTATCGTGCTGAGCGACGAATCGGTGTAAAAATGCCGTGTGCCGGTCGATGTCACTCCTTCTGCAACCTGTGGATCTGCTGTAACTGAGTAAAATGCCGGTGAACTCGCGCTTGAGGGAGTGACGGTCAAGGTAAAAATATAGCCGTTTACTACAGGCCGCTCACCTTTAAATTTTTCATCGAGGCTGACTTTTGCTATAAGCTCGTCAAAATTAGCAAAATTACCGCGTGTTCGAGAAGCAAACTGGGCTTGAAACTTACGGACGTTATCGACCGACTGTGCAGCAGCAGTCTCATTGCCCGAACGAATAACGGCCTGCCACGCGATGGTGCCGACACCAATGAGCAGTCCGATGATCGCGATGACGATCATTAATTCGATCAGGTTAAATCCGCGTTGGTCTTTGAGCCTTAGCTTAAAATTCTTCATATAATTCAAGTTATACCTTCCCGTGTTCAACACGAAAACGCTTGTATTAAGTTTCAAAAGTTTAGTTGGTTTTCGAGGTATTTTCAAAACACGCGCAACTTTTTGATGCGGCGAGAGTTTCTAATCAGGTAGAATATATATTCGGGCGGGTCATTTCGCCCCCTTTACGATGAGAGATTGGATTACAACCGAAACAGAAAAGACCGCTAAGAATATAACATTGAGCTTTGATGCTGCGGCAAAGATCGCGGAGTTACAGGCTGTGATCGAGACCGTCATTCGCGGCAAATCTGAAACGGTCAAATTTGCTCTCATTGCCCTGCTGGCAAAGGGCCATCTGCTTATTGAAGACGTTCCGGGCATCGGCAAAACCACGCTTGCAAACGCCCTCGCACGAGCTCTGGAGCTTTCGTTTCAACGGATACAGTTCACGTCTGACCTGCTGCCGTCCGACATGATCGGACTGTCGATCTTTAATCAGAAAAACGGCGAATTTGAATGGAAAGCCGGGCCGATATTTTCAAATATCGTACTCGCCGACGAGATAAATCGTGCCACGCCCAAAACACAATCCGCTTTGCTCGAAGCGATGGCTGAGGAACAGGTAACGGTCGAAGGTGTTACGCGGCGGCTGCCTTTGCCGTTTATCGTCGTCGCCACGCAAAATCCATCAGAGCATCACGGAACATATCCGCTGCCCGAATCGCAGCTCGACCGTTTTATGCTGCGGTTGCACATCGGCTATCCGACGCTCGACGAGGAACGCAACATTCTGCGAGATCGCGAGTCTGGCGACCCGCTTCGCTTTGTAAAACCGGTGATGTCACAGACCGATGTGGTCGAAATGCAAAATCTAGTCTCCGAAGTTCGTTTCGATGATGCTCTGCTCGATTATTTGCTTCAGATCGTTGACCTGACACGCCGCTCCGAATCGCTCGAGCTTGGTATCAGCCCTCGAGGCACTCTCGCTTTGTTCCGCTCGGCGCAGGCTCACGCTTTTATCGAAGGCCGCGATTATTGCATCGCCGACGACATAAAACGCCTCGTCGTGCCGTGTTTCGCTCACCGCCTGATCGTCAATTCGCGTGTCAACGCACTACGCCAACGAAACCGCGAAGCCGAACAGATATTGCACGACATTTTGCAGCAGATCAGCGTCCCGATTTAAGAATTGGCCCGCGAAATAAGCGAAAAGACGCGAAAGAGGATTTGTCAGCAAATCAATGCAAATAAAAGTGTTAGGTCGATCTCTCTTGTTCGTATAAATTAGCGTTATTCGCGGGCAGAAAATTTTTCTTTTTTTCGCGGTCTTTCGCGTATTTCGCGGGCAACAATTCTTATGGATCTCCGAGCCGTCACCGAGCTTTTCAGCCTCCGCGATCTGCGCAATGCTGGTCTCGGCTTGCTGGTTGTCATCGGCGGGCTCGGCCTGTCGGGGTTGACACTCTATGCTCATCAGTCCGGTAATATCAGGCTCGCGGGTATTTCTGCTGGAGCCTCGCTGGTTTTTGTTTTGCTGATATTAGTATTTGTCGTGCCGCCTCTTGCGAGAAACGCGGGCCGCGAAGCGTCGCAGATGAATCTGCCGTTCGAATTCACGACCGGCGGGGCAATAATCTTGGTTTTGATATTGATCGTCGGGTTTTCGGCTTGGAACACGGGAAATAATCTGCTCTTTATCGTCTTGTCGTTTCTGATCGCGGCAATGATCGTCGGATTTTTTGCGGGTAGCGTTTGCCTTAAAAAGCTCGATATAAAAATGCGTTTTCCGGACACGATATTTGCCGGAGAACCGACCCCGATACTCGTCAGCCTAACCAATCGCAAACGCATCTTTCCTGCTTTCTCCGTAGTAGCCGAAGTTCGCGGCAAAGAGCGTGAACGCTCGATCGCCGCCGACGATCTCGATGCGATCATTCCTAAATGGGCCGCATCGAGACTTGGCCGTGCTCCTGTCGTCCGCCGGACGCTAAATCATTTTGTCCACATTGGCCGAAATGAGACGGCTGAGGTCAAATCGATGCACGTTTTCCCAAATCGCGGGCGGCTATTGATAAAAGATTTTGAGCTATCGACAAAATTTCCGTTCGGTTTTTTTCGTCATCGCCGGAGACTTCCGGCGAAAGAGGCAGAATTGATAGTTTTTCCACAAATCGAATCCGTGGATCCGGAGCTGGAAAATACGCCGATGGATGCCGGCAATCATTCCGCAGGAAAACGTGGAACCGGTCTCGATCTGCTTGCTCTGCGAAATTATCAACCGCAGGACGATCTACGCCGCATCGACTGGAAAGCAACGGCACGCACGCTGCAGTTGACCGTCCGCGAATACGCCGATGAAGACGAAAAGCGTGTCACCGTAATTTTTGACACGCGGGTTCCCGTCGATAAGACGCTCCCGCTCCGCGATAAGATCGCTGCCGAGCAGGGCGGCAAACCGGTTGTCGCATCCGAACAATTTGAGGCCGGAGCAACTCTCACAGCATCGATCCTTGCTCATTTCACGGATCAAAATGCTGAGATCCAGCTCGTTATCGACAGCGATGCAGGTGATTTTGGCAGCGGAAAAGACCATCTTTACGACTCCTTAAAGCGGCTCGCATTGGCCGAGCCAAACTTTGGCGATGACAGTTCGGCAGAACTTGAAACGAGCCTCACACGTATTCTCAATGAAGCAGACGACAGCCATCGATTTCTCGTGACCGCAAACGAGGGCAGCGGAGTTTCGTCCGAAACGCTTCAACGAGT
>JAYVOS010000352.1:0-4489 GCA_043757775.1 Chloracidobacterium sp.
CTAAAATACGCCCCAGCTTCGAATCCGCCTCTGCTTCGATATTCAACTTCTGTATATGATTCGCGCGTAGTTGGAAAGATATTCGTTTTAAGCACGTCAATCGTTTTAATCACGGCATCTATTTCATCAGCATCAAGTACGGCTATCTTTTGGTCGCTTGAGTAACTCGAGCTAACCGTCATTTCAAAGCGAACGCCGGAGACGCTCACTTTCGAGACGAGGTCTGTTATCCGATAAACCTGAACTTTTATACCTTTGACCTGACCGATATCGATGAACTGGCGCTCGTGTACTACGCCCGATTTCGCCGCAAGAGATTCGAGTTGGCTTTGCTCCTTTTCCGGCGTAGGCCGAACTACCTGTCCAAAAGTCCCAGCGGCAAGCGTCAGCATGATTATGGGGATAAGTGTTTTCATATTCGTCCAATGGTGTCGGTGGATCTTTTTTCTTAGGCGCTCGTTCGACGTGGGCGGCGGCGGTCCAGGCGGCGCGGGCGCCGGGGTTTGTGGTTGTGTAATTTTTTACGAGGTGGCGGAGTGAGCCTTTGAGAAGCGTCATCTCGTGGAGGTCGGCGGTGATATCGACATTAGCGGCGATGCGACTGGCGACGGCGGAATCCTTAAGGCCAAACGCGGCTTCGAAAGCGTCGCAGGCGTTGGTCACACGCAAAGGCCACTTGAGCGGTGCTCCCCAATTCTCCAGCAGGGTTTGATCGTCCACTCCGCCTGCGGCAAAGCTGCGGCCCGCGGCTAGTAGGTCATGGTGTGACATCGCAACGTTGTAGCGGTAGCGGTCGCGGGTGCCGGGCACGTCATATTCGGCGGCACGTGCGGCGTCGCGGACGGGTTCCATTGCATCAAGCAGATCCTGTCGTTCGCTGCCCTTAACGTCGGTCGCGGAGAGGCCTTCGCCGACAGCGGACGCGAGCCCGCCCGCACTGGTCTCGATGCCGTCAACGAGAGCGGTGAGGGCATCGGTCTTGGTCGCGAAAATAGAGCCGGCAGGGATCAAGGCACTGTTGTCAGCGATCCATTGACGGCAACGTTGGCCGGATTCGAGTTCGCGGCGATTTTGGTCGTTCATAGGGGGTAATGAAGCTCCTTTTATCGGTTTTTATCGGTAAAGCTTGGGTTTTGATGATAGTAAACCCACTTTTTGCCATTGTCAAGCAACTTTTTGCCGGGCGATGGGTTCTTTTGGGTGAGTGCGTGGGGCTTTGCGGTGATGCTCGCGGGCTTTTAGGTCATTCGCGCAAAGAACCCGGTCGCTACCGCTCGCGGTTCTGACATGCGCGCAAGCTTTTTGGTGATCCGCGCAGATGTTGCGGTCATACGCACACGCTTTTTGGTAATGCGCGCAAGCTTTTTACCGACCTGCGCAGATGCTGTGCTAATCCGCGCACTTTTAGAACGAGAACTTTACCAGAGCTGAGGAGTGACAAATAAATCGATGAATGTTCAAACTTTTGTTCGGCAGGTTACATTCACTAAGGCTTGAGCGTTTAAATATTATAAGTGGAAATGCCATTCACGATCCTCAAGGTTCCCAAAATTCCTACAAACCCTCATGAAGTGTTGGGTGAATTTGCGGACGAATCTGAGGCTATGCTTTTCGTGGAGGGCCTCCCTCCGGTCAACACGAATGACTACCACGACTACGCTGTTGAAAGCCCGCCGTCAAAATCCGATCCCTCGACCGAATAGCGACTGATCCTCTCGGGTTACTTAGCTTTAAGCCATACACACTTTTCGTTCCTGTAGTGGACGAAAATCCGGCGGCGCTGTTCGACACCGTTGCCGTCGGCACTAATGTGGACATCGCAACCTAGGGTCTCGCTTTGCGGCACAGTCCATTAAAAGAAGTGCCGTTATTGGTTTACTACTGATAGGCCCTCGTGGACAATGACGAGCGTTTCGAACGAATGGCCGTTGCCGGTGATCGTATTGATAAAAGCGTTGTTCAGTGTCCAGACCATCGTCGGACTTCCATTGTCGTCGAGAAGAGAGATCGTGAACTTACCGCGGGGAGTGTTTTTGTCGGTAACTTTCTTGTATATGTCCCAAAAACCTTTGTCATCCTTGAATATGCCCTTCTTTATGGTGACATCGTCGTACTTTTTGATGCCGGGGATTTTAATTACAGTGTACTTAGGATCGCCTGGTTTGTATTCGATCGCCTGTGCCTCGCCACTAAGTCCGCTTACCTCTTGTGCCGAAAACTTGAATGTCTGCCCATTGACGGCAAATTCGATCTCGAAGTGAAACTTAACGGTCTGCAAAAATCCGGCGGTCTGCTCCGGGCCGCGAATGCCTTCGGCAGCCTCGGCCTTTAAGGTGAGGTCGACGGTCGCGCTTTCTTCGTCACTGACTGCGACATTCGTTTGCGAAGCTGTTTCGTAGCCTTTGACATTGGTTACGATTTTGTACTTGCCTGCGGCGAGGTCTTCGAAAGTGTAGGCACCGTCTTCGTCAGTTGTGGCAGTCGCAGCGGCCTTGCCATCACGATATGCGGTAACGGTAACGCTCGCCGCACCCTTGCCCTGAGCATCCTTGATCGTGCCCTCGATACTGCCCTGCCCAAATGCCGCTGCCGTAAACAATAGAAACGCCACAATGATCAAGATGATAGTTTTCATAAGCTCGCTCCGGTTTTTAGACACTTATTGCACGCAGCGGACAGCTACGGCGTAGCCTGCGGCGGGGTTGCTAAAGCGGAATATGTAGCCGTTTTTGGATTCGACGCGGCGGCGGTATGCGACGGTTTTGCGGTTGACCACCTTGGTTGTGGCGGTCCAGAAATACGAGCGGGGACGGTCGCCTTTGATGCCGTCGAACGTGGCTTCGCCATCCGTGATTGCAGCAAAACCTGAGATCTTGAACTCAAGCCCCGAAGTACCTCCGGTCTTTAACTTCTGGCCTTCGTTGCTGCCCCTCGGCGTGCTGTAGCCGTCGATCATCATTTGATCCTGCGGCAAACCGAGAGCCTTTTCGAGATCCATCCAGTCGGCATCCGTCGGCAGACGCCAACCTGTCGGACACGCCTTTTTCGCGGCATCGAATGTATAAAGCATACCCAGATCGGCGCATGCGTTTTCATCGTCGTTGTAGCACCAAGATTCGTCCGGGTAATCGTAACGAAGGTTATCCTTCATCCACGTCAGGTTCCCGACCTTTTTAGTGCCGTAAACCTGCCCATCACGAGGGTCTTTGAATGTGGACTTGGCTCCCTGACCGCCGCCCTGAGCAATGGCCGCCACTGCGAACATCAGCACGGATGCAATGATGAAGATTGTATTTTTCATGAGATACCTCTATGTGCGTTGATCTCAATACGATTACAACGCGGATTCGACAACCTGGCTGACCCAGTTTGGGCTGAAGGAGCTTTCAGGCTTATATGCGTCAAACTTTTCACGCTTCCTCGCAAAAACGCTTGGCCTTAGTTTTGTCACCGCCGTATTGCTCCGGTGAGCTTCAGGTGGTCATAGTATTTACGCAATTGGCCCTCAGATTATTCGGATCTAGTTTCTTTGCCGTTACAAGGTAGGCGGCAGCCTAAAACGAGAGATCTTATCACAGCACAAAAGCTCTAAGGAGATTTTAGGAATTCGTCGGAGCTTGTTAGGCTTTCTTTCCCGGACCGAATTCTTCGAGAAAGAATGCGACGAGGGATATTCCGATCAACGCCAAACCGACAAAAGCAAACGTTCGCGGTGCTCCAAATATACCAAGGAAAAATAGCACGACGCCGACAAAGCCCGCCAGGCCACCGACCGTGCTCGCTAATTTAGAAATTGCACTTGCTTTATTCATAGATGTAACAATACCAAATGACCGCAAACTTACAAAATAATGAACACCCGCCGCTCAATTTGCGTATGTCATTTTCAAGAATACTGATATATTGAGGTTGATGATGGAATGTCCAAATTGTGGTTCGCATGTGGCTTATGACCAACAATTCTGCCGCGATTGTGGAGATGCGTTAAAGGCCTCAGCCCAGCGTCGCCGCATCCCAAGAGCATTTTGGGGGCTGTCGATAGCTTTCGCCGGTATATTGCTTGCGTTGATAGGCTCAATGATCGATGTCCGGGCGGTCGTGATGAGCGGCGTTATCATGTCCATTCTCGGTATGTTTTCGATCGCGGCGATGTCAATACTGAACCAAGGCGGAAAGCAAAGCTCTCCTGTTCAGAAACATCCGTCTTTTTTGCCAAAAGCTGACACGACAAACAAACTCCCGGCGATGTCTGCGATGGATCATTTCCCAAGCGTCACAGAACACACAACTAAGCTGCTCGAACAACGCGAACCTGAAACTAATCAAAGGAATTAGTCAAACGTTTGACATAAACCCACCCAGTTTTACCGCTAGTAGTTGCGACGCTGATGCGTTTATATTCAGGCGGTTCGTAGGCGTCGATGCTATTGAGTTCGTCAGGCGTGACGGTGATCACGGCACTGTAGCAGTAGCGTTTCGTATATGAATA
>JAYVOS010000353.1:0-4480 GCA_043757775.1 Chloracidobacterium sp.
GCGAGTGCAATGGTGATGAAAATGCTCCAGGATGGTTTTCGCGTCGCCGTAGCCACAAAAACGCTCAACGCCGCTGGTCGCAACTGGCCGCGCGGCACATTTGTGGTCCGCGTCACGCGAAATACCGAAGCCGTTCATAATGAGGTCGCAAAACTCGCAATAGATATGGGCATCAACGTCACCGCTGTCAACACCGGATTTGCCGACGAAGGCGACACCGGCGTCGGCGGAGAGGCCGTCACTTCGCTGCAAGCCCCAAAGATCGCGATCGTCGCCGACGAAGCCGTCGATCAGACGTCGTATGGCTCTATTTGGTGGACGCTCGACCGCTACGGCATCAAATTTACGCCGATGACGGTGCGTGCGATCAAAAATGGCGGGTTAAAAGATTACAACGTGCTGATAATGCCAGACGGTTCGGCGAGCCAGTATATGTCGCTATTTGGCACAGGCGGAGTCTCAAGCCTGAAAGAATGGATTTCGGACGGCGGAACGCTCGTCACATCACGCGGTGCGTCCGTGTTTGCGACGCTAAAAGATGTAGGGCTGACAACCTCGAAGCTCGTCGGCAGCGTCGAAGATGAGGAAAAAGGCAAGAAAACGGAGGCAGAGGAAGAGAAAAAACCAACGCCGTCGCCAACGCCTGCGACTTCTGTAAGGCGTGCGGATAATAAAAATATACCGGTCGAGCCAAATCCAAACCCGTCAAGCGAAGAGCTAAAGTCCGACAAAGCCGATGGCGTCTCACCTAGCCTGCCGCCGATAGCATCGCCTTCGGCGGACGCAAACAAGGTTCCGGTCGCTCTCCCCGGCTCGATTATGCGTGCAACAGTTGATCGCACGACATATCTGACCTATGGCCTCGAACAGGACGAACTGCCAGTGCTGCTCGCGAGCGGCTACTTTTTCCGCTACTCAAAAGAAGGGTCGAATGCAATAGTATTTGACGCAAAACCTAAGAGACCTCTAACGCTATCGGGCTTTGTATGGGCAGGCAATACCGAAAGATTACTTTCCGGCACGGCTTATGTTATAGACGAACCGCGCGGCTCCGGCCACACCATATTATTCGCCGAGGAGCCATTCTTTCGCGGCATCTTCCGCTCAAACACGCGTCTGTTCTTTAATGCAATAGCCTTTAACGGAGTTTTTTAACGCAAAGACGCCAAGCTGCAAAGACGCAAAGTTAACAAAATGTTTTCTTAGCGTCTTGGCGACTTTGCGTTAAACTATTTAAAGAATTATGTTTACTGTCAAGGCGGGTTACGCCAGCGATATTGAGATCAATTCCAGCGTCGATAAGGTGCGAGAATTTTTCCTTAACATCACGAACTTCGCCGACATGATGCCCGGTGTTGAGCAAGTTCACACTGACGCCAAGGGTGTCGCTCACTGGAAAGTGCAGACCGAGGTACCGGTAGTTGGGCACATACTGCAAAAGTTTTCACTAGAACTCGCCGAAAACTCAGAGGATCGCGTCGAATGGTCACCGCTCAGGACCGAAGCCGAAAATTTCCTTCGGTATTCGGCCGATTTTCTTGAAAAGGCCAAAGACATAACCCTCGTTCACTTTTCCCAAGCCGTCGAATTACGCCGCAAATCAGCTCGAGACCTGCATTCCCTCGCATGGCTCGCGGGCGAATCGCTCATCTCCAGCGAAATGACAAAAAGCATCACGAAAATGATCAAAATATTTATTGATTGGGCAAAAGAAAAGCTTGAGAAATAAAACTGCGGTTTAAGTGATAGCACCGCCGTCTACGATGACGACTTCGCCGCTCATGAAGCTATTGCGGTCGCTGGTCATGAAGGCGGCGTATTCAGCTAATTCTTCGGGGCGGCCGAGACGGCCTTTGGAGACCCAAAAATCATGCATTTGAAGCAGGCGTTCGGGCAGGGTGTTGCCGAGATCGGTGTCGAAGATCCCGGCGGCGATGGCGTTGACAGTGACGCCGAAATTAGCGGCTTCGCGTGAGAGGCACTTAGTAAAACCGATCATCGCAGCTTTTGAGGTGGCGTAATGCACCGATGTGGGCAGACTCCGCATCGCTCCAACCGAGGTGATATTAAGTATCGAGCCCGCGCGTTCGCGGATCATCTGTTTGTAGAAAGGTTTGGTGACGGCAAACAGGCTGCCGACATTGGTATCGACAACGTAATCCCAGCTTTTGTCGGTAGTCGTCGCAAAATTATCGGGTTTATTGACCGCCGCATTATTGACTAGAACATTGATCGACCCCCATGCTTCTTTGATCTCGCGGGCGATGTGTTTCATGCCTACGCGGTCGGTAACGGAAACTTTGAACGCGAGGGCACGGCGGCCGTGAGCCTCGATCTTTTGTTTTATTTCCTCGGCGAGGTCGTCACGCGAGTGATAATTGAACGCCACATCTGCACCCTCGCGGGCAAAGACGTCGCAGATAGCGGCTCCGATGCCACGCGTTCCACCCGACACAAAAGCACGTTTTCCTTCAAGTAAAAGACTCAAGCTAATTTCTCCAGCAATGAATAAAACACTAATTGAAAGGTTAATTAAATCGCGGTGTCCTGACAAGTCGCGCTATCTAAAATAGTTTTAGACAGGCGGTGCGGCGGCCTGTGCCTTTGGCCACAGGGCATTGATCTCGTTGATGATATATTCAGTCGAATTTGGCATTGTCATCCCAATGGTCGCGGCTTTCATTCGCGAGTACTGACCGTTATCAGCGATAAGATTCTGGATGGTAGGGACAATATCGATGGAGCGTTTGAGCAAAATGCCTGCACCGCGTCGTTCGATAAGATGCGAAGTTCCAGCTTCCTGCGGCATCGGCGGCGTCGTCAAGTCTGCAATGATCGGCAATCTACACGCTAATGCTTCAAATGTCGTCAATCCGCCAAGTTTTGAGATCATTACATTGGCTGATTGCATAACTTTTTCGATCTCATCGGAATAGCCAATGACCTTGATCGGAAATTTGGCAGTCTTAGCGAGACGCTCGGCTTCGAGCCGAAGTTCTTCGTTTTTTCCCGCGAGAAAGATCGCTTGGACGTCAAAATCGCCTCGGACAAACTCTCTAAATATCTTAGGTATGTTGCCGCCGCCGATCCAACCCGCATTAACGAACACCGTAAATTTATCAGGATCGAGTCCATAAACCCTACGGGCGTTTTGAGCATCCTGCTCATCGATCTCGTGAAATTTCGGATCGACCGGCATACCCGATATCTTGATCCGCTCCGGCGAAATTCCGTAATCGACGAGCTGACGCTCGGCGTCCTCATTTGCCACGAGGTAAAGTGATACATCATCACACGCCCAACCTTTCCAAAACCCATAACATGGATCAGTTACAACAGTTACAAGCGGAACCTTATCTATCAAATTAAGTTCACGAAGTATGCGTGCAAAGATATGCTGCGTCAGAGGATGGACGCTGACGACGATATGCGGACACCATTTTTCAAATTGACCACGAACATATCCAATGCAGCGTTTGTGAAAAAACTCACGAGTCTCAGGGCGTATTTTATTCATCGCCCAATAGAGATATTTCATCCAATGCTGCTTGTGTTGCAGCGTCCAGTTATATAGATTGACGAGCTTTTCAGTAACGTGATGCGAATCCTCGACCGCCTTGATAGTGCGAACCACGGCAGACTCTCCCTTCCAAAATTTCTCGACTCCGTCGGCAATGGTTTTAGCCGCAGAGCGGTGCCCGCCACCGGTATCGGAGGAAATTATTAGAATTTTTGGAGTGTGGGGCTGCATTAAATAGCTAATTTAGGCTTTCAGTGCTACTTCCTTAGCCGCAAGAAAGCTCGCGTTTTTTGCGGCTTTCTTCATCTGTCCCTCGAGTTTAATGATCTTGACCAAATGTCCGGGGTTCAGCGGTAATGATGGGTAAAAACAGTTTGACTCGTGTGTACAGTAACAGCCGTCTGCAACTTCTTTGCGGCGCTCCTTCATCAGATTGGTTTTCCAGGCGGCCTGAAAATCCCATTGGTAATCGCGTAAATTGAGCACGTCGGTCTTGTTTTCGCACGACGAAAGGGCTCCGTTGTCGTATATCACGGCACCTGCCGAGCCGGCGTAACATTTGAGCTGGGCCTTGCCTTCATCCTTAGTTTTGGCAATGATATCGTGCATATAAATATCGACCGCCGCCTTAAAAAAGCCCGAATTACCGCCGTAGTTATTTTTGAGAGTCGCGTCTTTAGTATCCTCCAGGATCATCTGAGATAACTGCTGATAACGCTTGTGGTCAAACTGCAATTCGATCGGATCGGCCGACGGCGGGCGAATATAGTTGATGTTCACCTTATCCGGTTTGAGGTCATATTTTAGAAAATCGTACCAGTCAAAGATCGTGTCCTCGTTTGAGTGCATCACGCATGTACAGGTTTGAATGTCGAGCCGCGGATATTGCTCTTTTTTCATCTGCTGTAAGGTCCGGGCCGTATGGATAGCTTTGTCCCAGCTCCCCTCTTTGCGGCGTAT
>JAYVOS010000354.1:0-4469 GCA_043757775.1 Chloracidobacterium sp.
CATCTTCGACAGCCGCCTTTTCGTCGGCGCCAAATTTCAGATTTGCAAGCTCGCCCAGGCTAGCCATGCCACCTTTAGCTTCGCTTGAGAATCCCTTACTACCGCCGCCGCCGGCTCCGGTATTGTCAGTGTAGCTGCTTGTGACCTCATCTTCTTTACCGACCGCACGATGCGAAAGGCCGATCTTTTGGTCGCCCGCTTCGATACGAAGTATCTTAAAGTCCATCTCCTGTCCAAGCTGTGCGACATCTTCGGCACGCTCGACGCGGTCATCTGAAAGTTCCGAGATGTGGCATAGTCCTTCTAGGCCTTCGCCAAGCTCGACAAAAACGCCGAAGTTGGTAAATCGCGAAACCTTGCCCTTAACGACATCGCCCGGGCGGTGCGTCGCGACGAAGCCTTCCCATGCACTTGGCGTAAGATCCTTCATCGAGAGCGAAAGACGCTGGCCGTGCTTGTCAATGCTGGTGACAATTGCCTCGACTTCCTGATCTTTTTTGAGAACATCTTTCGGATGATTGATCTTCTTGGCCCACGAAATATCGGAAACATGGACAAGTCCGTCGATTCCTTCTTCGAGTTCGATAAATGCACCGAAATCAGTAAGATTGCGGACTTTGCCGCGGATCTTCGCACCGATAGGGTATCGGATATCGACCGTATCCCAAGGGTTATCCTGAAATTGCTTCATGCCGAGGCTTATGCGTTTTTCGACGGTATCAACACCCAGCACCTGAACTTCGACTGTTTGACCCTTGTGAAATATGCGTTTCGGACTCTGAGCACGACGTGCCCAGGAGATCTCGGAAACGTGGACAAGGCCCTCAACGCCGGCTTCGAGTTCGACGAAAACGCCGTAATCCGTGACCGAAGAGACCGTTCCATTGATCTTGGTATCGACGGGGTAAACCTCGACGACGGTTGACCAAGGATCGGGTAGAAGTTGTTTGTAACCTAGCGAAACTTTTTCTTTTTCACGGTCGAGCTTCAAAACTTTGACCTGAATATTGTCAGCGACCTTAAACTGATCCGCCGGATGATGGATGCGTCCCCATGACATATCTGTCACGTGGAGCAGACCATCGATGCCGCCGATATCGACGAATGCACCGTATTCGGTAAGATTTTTGATCACGCCTTCGACGACATAGCCGACATCGATCTTAGACAGCGTTTCGGCTTTCTGTGCGTTGACCTCAACATCCGTCAGGGCTTTGCGCGAAAGGACGATGTTATTGCGGCGACGGCTAAATTTGATAACCTTGGCTTCGATGTCCTGGCCGATGTATTCGTCAAGGCTGCGAATAGGCCGCGAATCGATCTGCGAACCGGGCAAAAATGCCTCGATACCGTTGACATCAACGCGAAGTCCGCCTTTGGTCTTGTCTATGACGCGGGCGATGACGGGTGTTTCAGCGTTGAAAGCTGCTTCGATCTCGTCCCAAACTTTGCGTCCAAGTGCATCAACACGCGACAATTGCGGCGCCGAATCACCCGAACTGATGTTGCGAATGACGACCTCGACGGTCTCGCCAACCGTAACGGTCATCTCGCCATCGGGGCCGGTAAATTCTTCGACAGGGACAAAACCCTCAGATTTGTAACCAAAATCAACTAAGATGCCGCGATCTGTAATGCCGACGACTTTGCCTTCGACCAGTTCGCCGGGATGGTAAACCGTCTGCTCTTGCTCAAACTGCTCGAGTATCGCACCAAAGTCGATCTCGCCGGATGCCGCAGCATCATCGATCGAAATCGTCTCTGCAGGTGCAGGTGTTTCCACCACTGCCGGAGCGGTCTCAATAGCCGGTGCTTCGGCTACGACTGGTACTGGAGCTGTTTCAATAGCCGTTTCGACAGCTGTTTCAGTAGCTGCACTTGTTGATTCTGATTGTTCAATCGCTGTTTTCTCGATCGTTGCCGATTCTTCAGCGTCCTGGGTTGCCTCGTTTGTCATTTACGCGTGTTTAAACTTCCTTGTTAAATTACTGTGTTCTAAGCTATTTACTTCGATTGAGTCCTGATGAAAGCAAACAAGCGACCGAGACCGTTGTTGCTATCCCCAAAGCAGATACAAAGTCAGGCAAAGGTGCTTGCTTGAAATACTTATCCTTCCGCTCAAAGAAGTAATACTAAAATCTACACGCGAAAGTGTTGTTCTGTCAAGACTTAAGAGCCGAAAAACATTGAAAAATCAACATTAGCGGGTTTTGGGGTGGTTGAAAAATTGTTCAAGTCAGTTTCGCTCGATCATATCGCTGACAGTACCGACGCCACTTGATTTTTCCATCTCTTCGCGAGTGCTGGCGGTGGTGTTTTGAATGCCGGCGAGACGCAGGCGAAATTCGTCGGGGTTTGTCGAGCCGCGTAGGGCTTCGTCGAGGTTGATGAGACCGGACTGATAAAGGTAAAACAGCGACTGATCAAAGGTCTGCATACCGTATTGTGAGGTTCCGGCGGCGATCGCATCGCGGACGGCAGCGGTCTTGTCTTCGTGAAGGATATAGTCGCGGATCAGCGGCGTTGACATCAGCACCTCGACGGCCGGTATGCGGCTGTTGCCTTTGGCAGATTTCATCAGACGCTGGGAAACGACCGCTTTGAGCAATCCAGCAAGCTGGATGCGAATAGCTTTTTGCTGATACGGCGGAAATGCTGAAATGATACGGGTTAGAGTTTCAGGTGCATCAAGCGTGTGAAGCGTTGATAGCACCAAATGGCCTGTTTCGGCGGCTACGAGTGCCGTTTCGATAGTTTCTAGATCACGCATTTCGCCGACGAGGATCACATCCGGATCCTGACGAAGCGAGCCTCTCAGAGCCTCGGCAAACGAACGCGTATCGACATCGACCTCGCGTTGAGTGATGAACGACTCTTTGTCTTTATGCAAAAATTCGATCGGATCCTCGACTGTCACAATGTGACAATTGCGGGTCTGATTGATGTGATCAACGATGGCAGAAAGCGTGGTCGATTTGCCGGAGCCGGTGGTGCCCGTGACGAGGATCAGGCCGCGACGCTCTTCGGCGACGGTGTTAAGGATCGGCGGCAGCCCGAGTTCCGCAAAACTCTTGATCGTGTCCGAAATGACTCGGGCGACGATACCGATCGAGTTGCGCTGCTGGAAAATATTGACGCGAAAACGCCCGAGACCGGACACGCCATAACCGATATCAACTTCATAAGCATCCTTGAAATGCTGTTTTTGGCGGTTCGACATCATCGAAAACGCCATTTCGAGTGTTTCGTCCTGCGTCAGGCGACTCACACCCGACAACGGCTTTAGCTCACCCGTTACGCGAATTACCGGAAACGATCCCGCACGCAAGTGCAGGTCGGATGCGCCAAAGCTCATAGCCATTCGCAGAAGGTCGTCGATCCGAGTTGCCATATAAATAAAGAAACTAAAGGGGTTCCGGCTGCAAAGGATGGTATGTGCGAATAAACCGCAACTTGCAGCAACTGAAACTAGCTGAAACAAGTTTACCGCGTATCAATCGTTAAGGTCAATGAGTTTTTCAGACGTGGCAGACCTTTAGATCATTGACTGCGGCGGCCATCAGACATAAGATAATTGAAATTCATTTTCAGAGTTTAGGCATTCATTTTTTACGGTTATCGGTTTGTATTTTAGGAGGGAAGTATGTTTTATATGCGTAATATACGTATCCGTCTCGCCACGTCTCTTGCTAGTGAGGTTCAGAGCGTGGAACACGTCAGGGTTCACAACGAACTCGCCAGTATTCTTTACAGCTTTGAGCCTACTCAAAATTTCTAATTATATAGTGTCTAAGATCAATATCAATCTAAGGTCTGTTGGAGAGGACGATCAGGAATTCTTGTGCGATGTTTATTGCAGCGCTCGTCGGGACGAGGTCGCTGCGTTTGGTTGGGACGCGGCACAGACAGATGCGTTTTTGCAGATGCAATTTACGATGCAGCAAGGTGCATACAACATGCAGTCACCGAATGCCGAGTATTCGGTCATTCTTTTAAACGAAACCCCCTCCGGACGGATGATCGTTAACCGGACGAGTTCAGCGATGACCTTGATCGACATTATCGTCTTGCCGCAGTTTCGCGGCATCGGTATCGGCACATATCTTATCAAGCGACTTCAGGATGAGGCCGCCGCGTCGGAAAAGCCGCTTATCTTACAAGTCGATAAAACGAACCATGTCGCAGCGAAGCTTTATGAAAGGCTTGGCTTTAGAGTTACGAGTATGGCTGCATTTGCATGCGAAATGGAATGGAGAAAGGGTTGATCGGCGATGAGTGAAGTCAGAAAAACTAAAGAGACTACAATTACACTGCGACCAGTCGCCGACGGTGATCGCGAATTCTTGCTCACTGTTTATGAGGCATCGCGTGAGACTGAACTTTCGATGGTTCAGTGGGATGCGGCAATGCGGCGAACTTTTGTCGAGCACCAATTTGACGCACAGACACGGCATTACGAGGGTGAGTAT
>JAYVOS010000355.1:0-4464 GCA_043757775.1 Chloracidobacterium sp.
TATTTCCGCTTGAGCTTGCCAATGCCGTGCTCCGCCGAAACCGTCCCGCCAAGCATTATCGCCTGTGCAACACATCGTCGGTAAATATGCTGTGCCTCAGCGGCCTCGTTTGCGTCTTTGGGCAGCATATTAGCATGTAAATGACAGTCGCCGATGTGCCCGAATATGACATAGTCGAGCCCGCTCGCATCGAGCGTCTGTTTATAAAACCTCAAAAACGCCGCAAACTTATCATCGGGCACAGCCATATCCGTCCCAACCTTTCGCTGTTTGGATTTCGCGATCCGCTCATTGACCGTCACCGGCAGAGCATGCCGAAATGCCCGCATCTTTTCACGATCCTGCTCATTGGTCGTAAACCACGACCGCTCAAGATCAGCATTATGCCGTTCGAGCAACTCGTTCCATTGCTCTAACAAACGGTCCTCGTTCTCAGCATTTATCTCCTGCTCGAAAAATATCGCACCGGCAGCATCAACAGGCGTTTCAAGAAATTTTTCTGAAATAAACCGCAGAGCATTGCCATCGAAATACTCGATCAACGTCGCATCAATCATGTCAGAATCGGGAGCGGTAGCGACCGGGTTCTTCAACGCCTCAAAAGAAACATTTTTCGCGGAATCCACAAACCTTAGCAGATCACCCTCATCCGCAAAAAATACGATCCCGCTAAAAGAACCTTCCGGCTTCGCGAGCAGCGATAATTCGATCTCCGAAATTACGCCAAGCGTGCCTTCGCTGCCAATAAACAGGTCTATCGCATCGAGCGTCGTCGAGTTAAAATACCCGCTCACATTCTTGCGAACATCAGGCCGTTCGTATGTCGGGATCTTAATACTGATAATACTTCCAGCTTTTGTTGTTATTGTGATCAAGCCATCTTCTGCTGAAACATATTCGCCGCGCCGTATATCAACGATCTCGCCTGATGCCAACACTACAGTCAATCGCTGCACAAACTCGCGCGTCGCACCGTATTTAAAACTCCTCGCTCCCGAAGCATTCGTCGCGACTGTCCCGCCGATCTGACAACTCCATTCTGTCGGGTCAGGCGGATAGAATAGTCCTTCGGTGTCGACGGCTTTTTGCAGATCGGCAAGTATCACCCCCGGCTCAACTACCGCCGTCATCGCTTCTTTATCGATACCAATGATCTTATTCAGCCGCTCAAGCGACACGACATAGCCGCCAAAGGGTATTGCTCCGCCGACAGTTCCCGTCCTGGCACCGGAGATGGTTACAGGCGTTTTCGTAGCATTAGCGTCCGCCAATATCTTAGCGACCTCGTCCGCCGTTTCGGGAATGAATAACTGCTCCGCCGTCCCGCCCTGCATATTACTTGCGTCGGTCAGGTAGTTTTGAATATCTTCGAGCTGGGTCTTTCCTTGCATCTACATTAAATATACTGCAATTCCCTGTCGCGTAGATACTTGAGCTTGTCTCTTATCTCGGCGGCCAGCTCAAATTTCATCTCTTTCGCGGCGTGACGCATATCCGCTTCGAGCTGGGCAATCGTTTCCTTTAGTTGTTTTGGCGAGTATTCCTCAAAATTCTCGATCTCAAGCGGCACCTTAAAGTAATCCGCCTCGTACGCCGTGACGAGTGTAGCGTCAATAGCTTTGACGATGGTCGTAGGTGTAATTCCGTGTTCGGTGTTGTATTCTTCTTGAATTTTACGGCGGCGTTCGGTCTCCGAAATGGCGTATTCCATCGATTTTGTGATCTTGTCAGCGTATAGAATAGCTTTGCCGTCGCTGTTACGCGCTGCGCGTCCCATCGTCTGTATCAACGAACGCTCCGAACGCAAAAAGCCCTCTTTATCGGCATCAAGTATCGCAACGAGCGACACCTCCGGCAGATCAAGCCCTTCTCTTAAAAGGTTAATGCCGACCAATACGTCGTATTCGCCGCGCCGTAGATCCCGAAGTATCTTGATGCGTTCGAGTGTATGAATATCGCTGTGGAGATAGCGAACCTTGACACCCACCTCGGCAAAATATTCGCTCAGGTTTTCGGACATACGCTTGGTCAGCGTGGTTACCAGCACGCGCTCGTTACGCTCCGCACGCTGGCGGCACTCTTCGAGTAGATCATCGATCTGGCCCTTGACAGGCCGCACTTCAACAACCGGGTCGAGCAAACCCGTCGGACGAATGAGTTGTTCGATCACCTCACCTTCGGTCTTTTCAAGTTCGTAGTTTCCCGGTGTCGCCGATACATATATCGTCTGTTTTACACGCTCTTCGAATTCCTGAAAATTGAGCGGACGATTATCTTTCGCACTTGGCAGACGAAATCCGTATTCGACGAGCGTGCCTTTGCGAGACTGATCGCCTTTGAACATCGCTCCCAACTGCGGCACAGTCTGATGCGATTCGTCGATTACCATCAAGGCGTTGCTCGGCAGATAATCGAGCAGCGTCGGCGGCGGCTCACCCGGTAATTTGCCTGTAAGGTGTCGCGAATAATTTTCGATGCCGCGACAAAAACCCATCTCTTTTATCAACTCGAGATCATACATCGTTCGCTGATGCAACCGCTGAGCCTCGACGACTCTGCCTTCCTGAACGAGAAACTTCTCATGCTCGTCAAGCTCTTTGCGGATCGTCTGCACCGCCCGTTTGATAACAGGCCGCGTCATTACGTAGTGCGTCTTTGGATAAATAGGGATGCGTGTATCGTGCTTCGCTATTACCTCGCCGAGCAGCGGATCGATCGTCGATATCGAATCGATCTCGTCTCCCCAAAATTCGATTCGATACGCCTGATCTTGATAACTCGGATATAACTCGACGACATCTCCACGCACACGAAACGAACCACGTTCAAACTCGATATTGACCCGCTCATACTGTAATTCGACCAGCTTTTGTAAAAACTCCTCTCGCTTGATCTTCATTCCGGGCTCGATAAATATCAGCATCCCAAAATACGCGTCCGGATCGCCGAGACCATAGATACACGAAACCGACGCTACGACTATCACATCGCGCCGCTCAAATAACGCACGTGTTGCGGATAGCCGCAGTCGGTCGATCTCTTCATTGATAGTCGCTTCTTTTTCAATGAATAGATCGGCCGCCGGGACGTACGCCTCAGGTTGATAGTAGTCGTAATACGAGACGAAATACTCGACCGCATTGTTAGGGAAAAATGATTTAAACTCCTGATACAACTGGGCCGCAAGCGTCTTATTATGAGCGAGCACAAGTGTCGGACGCTGCACCTGCTCGATCACGTTTGCGATTGTAAATGTCTTGCCGCTGCCGGTGATGCCGAGCAAAACTTGATCTTTTGTGCCGCCATTCAGATTATCGACGATCTCTTTGATAGCCGCAGGCTGGTCCCCCTTTGGGGTGTTTTCAGACATGAGACGGAATTGCATACTTTAATCATAAATAAAGAACAAAAAAAAATCGAGTCGGAACGCTCCGATTCGATTTAATTATTAAAAAATTTCATCTAAAAGATCATACTTTCTTTAGCCGTGTCCGTAGCTGTGCATATTTGTCGCTGAATGCATCGCCGCGAGCCGCGTAAATATCGGTTATTACATTGTCATCCGACGGGCGAAACACACGTAGCATCACGTCGCGGTTACGGACAATTCCTTTGGCATCAACAACGACAACGGCTCTCGTAAAATTGATCGGAAACAACCAATGCTTACCAAAGATCGTCGTAATATTACGATCAAGATCCGCCAATAGCGGTATCGGCAGTTGTCTGCTGCCCGAAAACATCTGATGTTCGTCCGGCGTTCCCGGAGAAATGCCAACAATTTCGGCTTTTGTTTCGAGATATTTATCCCAATTATCGCGGACGGAACACAATTGCTTAGTGCAGACTAGCGTTTCGCTCTGGGGGTAAAACAACAAAACTACGACATTCCCGAGATGATCGGAAAGTCTCCATTCTTTGTTTTGTTCTGTCGCAAGCGTAAAATCCGGTGCCGCCGAACCTACAGCGACACTCATATCATTTACAGAAATATTTACTGCGGTCATGTGCAAAACCCCTTGTGCTAGCTAGCAAATTATTTGGTGCCGGAGGGGTCCGATTAGGCAGGCACACGATCAAAAATCTTTATCGTTTCTAAAATCCGCTCGTTCAACTCGGTGGAAAATGTGTGGCCGACATAAAGTTGATTTAGACCTTTAAGAGCGTTTACGTCCTTGATCGACCGCAGAACATGCAAGATCGCATATTTAACCCGCTCGTCTTTGTGAGTCTGTATAGCTTCGAAAAGCTCTGCAGTCTCGCGGGCTTTGATCATCAAAGCTACTAGTACAAAAGCTTCATATGAAACCTTAAGATCTTCATGGACGAGGCGTTCGAATGCCTTTCCGACGATGCCTGCTTCGGCCGCAGCCCTCGCAGCGTGACGCATACGAAATTCATCTTGCGTTTCGATAATGCGTTTCCAAGCATCCGCTCGATCAAAATTTAATCTAAACAGCCCAC
>JAYVOS010000356.1:0-4453 GCA_043757775.1 Chloracidobacterium sp.
GGCGGCGAATCGAAAACGTAACCCGATGACTTTTAACGAAATAGTAACGGCAGCAATGGAGTTTCCTTACGGCAGCCGCGAGCAGAAGGACTTTTTGAAAGAAGAATTGACGATCAGGCGGCGATACCTGAATCAAAACTAGAAAGGAATAAAGACAATGATGCAAACGATCCTTAAACACTTTCCGAACGCGAAGAGAAACGGCAAAGGCTATCAGGCTATTTGTCCGGCGCACCCGGACAAAACGCCGAGTCTTTCGATCAGCACAGGCGACACCGGAAACGTCCTTTTACATTGTCACGCCAACTGTGAGATTACAGCGATCTTGAGCGCTGTAGGATTGACGACAAAAGACCTTTACGCCACACCTACTAAACCGAGGCCAAAAAGCCAAATTGTAGCCATGTATGACTATAAGGACGAAACCGGAAATCTGCTCTTTCAGGTGGTCAGGAGGGAACCTAAGAGCTTCTTTCAAAGGCAACCAGACGGCAGCGGATGGATCTATAACCTTGATGGCGTTCGACGGGTGGTATATCGCTTACCAGAATTATTAAAAGCAGATAAGAGCTTTCCTGTTTTCATTGTCGAGGGTGAAAAAGACGTTGACAACCTAAGATCGATCGGAGTGGGGGCCACCTGCGCACCGATCGGAGCGGGAAAGTGGAAAGATGAGTATAGCGACCTGTTTGCCGGGCGAATTTGCGTTATCTTGCCAGACAACGACGATCCGGGAAAACAACATGCAGTCGGAATCGCAAACAGTCTTTCCGGACACGCCAGCAGCGTAAGTATTTTGCATTTGCCGGACTTGCCCGATAAAGGCGATGTGTCGGACTGGATAGCCAAAGGAAACACGTCAGAAGACCTTTATGCCCTTTTGTCCGGGGCCGATAATTTCATCCCGGAAATCGAGGGCGAAGATATATCTGGTTCGAAGATTGATCTACCAAAAAATTACGTTCTGACTGGTCGCGGAATCTGTTACAGGGGCGTAGATAGAAACCAAGAACCAACAGAAACCTTTATTTGTTCGCCCTTGAAGATAACAGCGAAAACTAGTAACGCGGACAATGAGAGCTGGGGCCGTCGATTGGAGTTTGAGGATGCCAGACACTTCAAACACGATCTTGTAATTCCAATGTCTCTTTTGAGCGGCGACGGTGCAGAGCTTCGTTCCCGGTTAATGGACTGTGGACTTACGATAGATCCCGCACCTGATGCGCGGCAAAAATTCCTGCGTTTTATCTTGACTTCGGAACCAAAGAAGCACATACGCTGCGTTAACCAAACAGGCTGGCACGATGGAGCCTTTGTTCTACCGGATGAGGTCATTACGTCGAACGGAAACCGCGATTCCTTGCTTTTGCAAAATATCGACCGGGCCGCGAATAAATATAAAACAAGCGGAACGCTTGCCGAATGGCAAGAAAACATTGCCCGTTACTGCGTCGGTAACTCAAGGCTAATGTTTGCAGTTAGCACCGCCTTTGCCGCGTCTCTCTTACCAATCGCAGAAGAGGGCGGCGGCGGCTTTCATTTGATCGGAACTTCATCGACGGGAAAGACAACTGCTCTTTTTGTTGCCGGGAGCGTATGGGGCGGTCGGTCAAACAAAGGCTTTCTTGATACATGGAAGGCAACCGGAAATGGACTCGAGGCCGTTGCCGAAATGCACAACCATTCTTTGCTTTTATTAGACGAGATCAATGAGGTGGATGCCAAAGGCGTTGGCGAGATCGTCTATGCACTTTCAAACGGGTTTGGTAAATCCCGAATGAATAAAGACATTACAGCCCGGCGAAAGGCCGAATGGCTTTTACTGTTTTTATCGAGCGGCGAACAAACACTTGAGCAAAAAATGCAGTCAATTGGAGAAAGAACACGCGGCGGGCAACAAGCTCGTTTTGTAAACATTGAAGCAGATGCGGGTAAAGGATTAGGCCTATATGAAGATCTGCATGGTTTTACTTCTGCCAATCAACTCGCCGAACATCTTTCGACTATGAGCCGAAAAGTTTACGGATCTGCAATCCGCTACTTTTTGAAAAAGGTATGTGAGAACCGGCAGTTAGTTGAAGCTCGAATTAAAGAATCCCGGCAAATGTTCACCTCAAAACTCCAGTTACAGGATGCGAGTGGTGAAGTTTTCCGGGTAGCAGCCCGATTTTCATTGGTCACAGTTGCCGGGATATTAGCAACCGAATTTGGTATCACAAACTGGCAAACCGCCGATGTTATAGCTTGTGGTGAACGGCTATTTTCGGAGTGGCTAGACACGCGAGGAACGATAGGAAGCTACGACACGGAGCAAGGAGTAAAGCAAGTTCTGTCATTTATTGCTCAACACGGATCGAGTCGCTTTCAATCATTCGAAACAAAACGGGATCAATACGGAAACGATCTATCCGAGCGCATTCAAAACCGAGCCGGATTCAAGCGAGATTGCCCTGGTGGTGAGGTGGAATATTTGATCTTGCGAGATATTTTCGAGCGTGAAATCTGTAGAGGCTTCTCTTCCGGGGCAATTGCGAAAGAATTAGACCGACGCGGCTATTTACGACGCGGAACCGAAAATCAGAGCCTACAACGCCGGATTAAATTGCCGGAATTAGGCCGCGAAAGGGTCTATGTGCTTGTTAGTGATGGAGTTAACGGCGGTGATGAGGTCGAAACGTAAGTGTTTAACACTTTTTTTTTCTGGCTGGAAATTGAAAAACAGCTTGGACACTTGGACAACTTGGACACTCACTCTTTTCAGTCAATAAACATGGGCATTAAAAAAGTGTCCAAGTTAGTGTCCAAGTTTTTCCAACAATGTTTAACTTGGACACTTTTACGAATGTCCAAGCTGTGTCCAAGTAGTTTTCGGAACTTGGACAATTTTAAACCATTGAAAACATGCATGTTAAACGGTGCGTGTCCAAGTTGTCCAAGTGTCCAAGTCACTTTTATAGTCTGGGCAAGAAAAACGTGTGGTAAAATCATCACACGCAAACACCCAGCAACGGCGAATTGAGGAGTGTAGCGTAATGTCAATTCATTTAGAAAACGGTCGTTGGTATGTCAGATTTCAGATCAACGGCGTCCGCTATCGGAAAGCGGTCAAAGAAGCTCGAACAAAAAAGCAGGCCGAAAGAGCCGAGCAAGTTATAAAAAACGAACTCTTCGAAAGACGCTGGGGAGAAACCGGGCAGCGTAACTTTGCCGACTTCGTAGAAAAGACCTATAAACCATACGCACAGCAGCATAAGAAAGGATTCAATGTAGAGCGATCCGTTTTGAACGCTTTAATAGAATCGTTCGGTAATCTGCGCTTGTCCGAGGTTACACCGCAAGGCGTTCTCGACTTTCAACAAAAACGAGCTTCCGAGATCACAACGCGCAAAATTGAGAGATCCAAATCTACGGTTAACCGGGACATGGCTGTGCTTTCGGCTATCTTTAGGCTCGCTTGCCGAGTTGGTGAAGTGAGGGAAAACCCGGTAAGTAAAATTCAGTATTTCGGAAATCTTCCCAAGCGGGATCGTGTATTGTCCGATGAAGAAGAAGTCTTATTGCTCGACGCGATAAGCGAAGACCCTCAACTGCTCAGACAGGTCGAAATTCTACTCTACACTGGACTTCGTCGGAATGAGTTATTTTTGCTTGAGTGGCGGGATATCGACCTGGAACACGAAAAGCTACGATTAAGAGCGGATACGACCAAAACAGGTAAGCAACGGACGACTCCACTATTTTCTAACGTGCGGAAGATTTTTACCGAACTGCACGACGAGACTAAAGCCACAGAGCCTAACGATAAGATTTTTGCCGGGCCGGACAGCCGGGCTGTAGCTTTTTCCCTTAAATTAAAAGAGGCTTGTAATCGAATCGGGATCGAAAACCTAACGTCTCATTCATTACGTCATACGTTTAGCACTAGAGCCAATAGATTCGGTGTTGACCCGTTCGCTCAAAAAGAGGCTCTTGGACATGCAAAACTTTCGCAGACGGCAGATTATACGCATCAATCAAATGAGACCTTTTTGCGAAATTTTGATGGCTTCGAGAATCACTTACGACAACGAAATGACAAAAAAGATAACTTACAATAAATAATCCGCTTGAAACGCCTGTGTTTATTGGCTTATAAGATTATTTTATTTTAACACTTTACAATAATTGGGTAAGAGTTACGAGCGTGTAAATTCGGCTAGTTCTTTGAGCTTGGCGTTACGGGTAGTGACCAGTTGCGTGAGACGCTTTGCCATAAACAGCTTATCTGCCAATTTTCCAATGAACCCACACGGCGATTCCCAAACGATCGTATCTCTCATCAACGTACCGTTTTCAACAAACAGAAATTCGTGAGTGTGTTTGAAAGACTTAAATGAGCCTTTGGTCATTTCATCAACTAAAAGTATGGGGCGATTAAATTCTGTGACTTTGACCGTCAAAGACTGTTCGATGC
>JAYVOS010000357.1:0-4453 GCA_043757775.1 Chloracidobacterium sp.
AAGAGCGTCTTTCAACGCCGCAATAAGCTCGTCATTCAAAGCATTACGCTTGTCGGGACGATTTAGCGTCAGCATGCGTATCGCACCGTCAGTTGTGATCAAAACATCAGACATAAGATTTTTTGCCACGAATTCACGAATAAGAATTCAAATCCATTCGTGCATTCGTGGCTACCGGTTTTAGTAAAGCTTCGCTGCACGGTCGATCTCGGCGGCGAAGTTTTCGATGGTCCGCGAGACGATCAGTATTTGCTCAGCCGCTTCTTTCCAATCACGCTGTTCGATCGCCTCGCGAACGCCCGGCAGCGTCTTAACGCCGTACCCCGTGTAGTAACCGGGTGCGTATATCTGATGTTTGAACCAATCGCGCCGCGGCAGGCCTTCGGCACGGGTCAATGCACGTTCGGTTTTGAACAATATCTCGTCGAGAGCCTTCTGATTCGCCGCTGAAACCTGTTTGCCGTTCGCCGCTTTTTGATAGTTGTTTGCACTTTCCTTCAGTCGTTTGAGAGCCTTATTGAGCGGGTCAAAGTCGATCTTTGGCACCTCACCTTTTTTCATGGGCACGTTGTAGGTTTGCGTCGGATCCTGCACCGCCTTGAGCATTCCGTTAGCGATCAGGCCGTTCATACGAGTGGTTTCGTCACGCATGCTGTCGGTAAGTTTTGTAACCTCGTCAACGTAGGTCCCGATGGTATCAGCGAAACCTGTGAATTCGAATGGCAGCGTATCGGCATCAGCCAGCCGCATTACTGAGTGTCCGCAAACCTTTGACAGGGCGATGCCGTAGGCAAAATTCGGATCAATAAATCTGACGTAGTTGTCGAAAGAATCATAGATCGAGTGATACGAACCGCCACCGTCCTCGCCCCCGAAACCAACATTTAGCGACGCAATACCGAGATGCTGTAAAAACGGCGTAAAGTCCGACCCGGAGCCGAGAGCCCCTATCCGCTGATCTTCACGTTCCAACGCTTCTTTACGCTGAGCGGGTGTCCCCTCAACAATACTCTGAGCACGGGCTCGTTCCCAGACAGACATTTTCACCTGCGGGTCAGGGATGTCCTTGCCGATCTCGTTTACAAATTTTTCAAGCGTATGCGAGCCGCCTATCCCTAGGAATCCGCGTCCATTCGAATCAGTATTGATATAAACAACCGCCTTTTGCGACAGTTCATCAGCATGCGTCTCGACCCACTCGGTCGAACCGATAAGGCCCTCCTCTTCGGCATCCCACGCACAATAGACGATCGTTCTCTTTGGCCTCCAACCTGTCTTTGCGAGTTCAGATATCCCTCGAGCCTCTTCCATCATCGCGACCTGGCCGCTCAACGGATCGCTCGCACCGTTTACCCAACCGTCATGGTGGTTCCCGCGCAATATCCATTCATCCGGCCTTTCGAAACCCGGCATATTCGCGATCACATCGTTAATGGTTTTCATCTCCCAGTTGAATTCGAGCTTGAGATGAACCGTCGGAGTCGTACCGCCAAAATGATATGTAATAGGCAAAGCACCTCTCCAGTTGTCCGGCACAACTGCACCGTCAAGATTCTTGAGCAAGGGCAAAGCATCGCTGTATGAGATCGGGAGAACAGGGATCTTCGTCAATGTTGTGGCATCTTTTCTGTCGATACGTTTTGCGTTTTTTGTCGCTCCAATGCCTTTCGTCAAAGGGTCGCCTGGGAATGTCGGCATATCCATGACCGAGCCTCGCTGGACGCCATTCTCATTTCGATAAGCGCCTTTCGGATAGACATCACCCTGATAAAATCCGTCATTCTTGGGGTCGGAATAGATAATGCACCCGATCGCACCATGTTCAGCCGCGACCTTTGGCTTAATTCCCCGCCACGACCCGCCGTACCGTGAGATCGCGATCTTGCCTTTGACATCGATGCCGCGTCGATCAAGCTCTTCGTAATCGGCTGGCGTCCCGTAATTTACATAGATAAGCGGCCCTGTCACATCGCCGTCGATCGAATAAGCATTGTATGTCGGCAGTTGTTCGTCCTGCTGGCTCGATGTGGCATCTTCTTTCAGCGCGGGTTCGTTTAACTTGAGCGTATATTTTTCCGGCGAGGTCATCTCGACCAGACGCGTCTTCGGCGTCGGGAATAGTACCTCGAAAGACTCGATCTGCGTGTCATAACCCCACGATTTGAATTGCGCAGCGATAAACTCCGCATTCTCTTTATCGTACTTAGATCCCAGATGATGCGGCCGGGCCGACAAACGTTTGAGCCAATCACGAAGATTATTGGCCTTGAGAAACGAGTCAAACTTCGTCTCTGCACTCTTTTGTGCCAACGCACTTTCGGGAGCAAAACCCATTATTTGAGCGTTTTGACCAAATGACTGTGCAACCAACGCAAGTGATATAAGAAATAAGAGAGAAGTGCGGAAAATGGATCTGAACATTATGCCTCCGGAGAATGAAATGAATTTGATGATGTAATTATTGTAGGATAGTGGCCGCTATTCAGCGAATTATTCGGCGAGAAACTTTCGCAAAACCGTCGTAACTTCGTCGCGAGCCTCTTGCTGGACCCAATGACCGCTGTTTGCGATGCGGTGTTCGGTAAAAGGGCCGCTTACAACATCGCCTACTCCGGCAACAGTCTGCGGCAAAACTGCCTTGTCCTTTTCACCATAGATAAACAGCGTCGGCACATCGATCTTTTTCGGCAATCCGCCTTTGCCAAATAATCGCTTGATTATATTTGCACGGTAATAATTGAGCATCGCCGTGATCGTTCCTGGCTGACTCCAAGCCTTTTTATACTCAGCGATCTCTTCGTCGTTGAATACATTTGGCTCGGTTGTCGATCCTCGCAGAGATTTTTCGAGAGCCTCAAAATCCCTCTGCCGGAATACACGCTCGGGCAGGCCGGGCAGCTGGAAGAAAAACATATACCAACTCGCGAGGAACTGCTTCATCGTCTGATTGCGTTCCCATATCGGGATCGGGGGCACTTGCAGGGCTCCGAGCTTCCACAGCACCTCAGGATGTTTCATCGCTAGTGCCCACGCGACCGATGCTCCCCAATCGTGTCCAATCACAGCCGCCTTTTCACGACCAAAATGTTTGATTAGACCGACGATGTCTCCGACCAATTCGTCGATCACATAATCAGCCTTGTTCGGTGGTTTGTCTGACAAATTATAGCCGCGCATGTCCGGGGCGACTACGGTGTATTCATCGCAGAGAGCTACCATCTGGTGCCGCCACGAATACCAAAATTCAGGAAAGCCGTGCAGTAAAACAACGAGCTTTTCGCCGCTTCCGGCAATCGCATAATGCAGCTTTACCTTACCTGTGTCGGCGTAATCAAAAGTTATGCGTTCATCAACATTCATACAATACCGGCATCGCGTGCCTCTTCATCCGAAACCTCGATATACATCCGCAGCAACGCCGTCGAGAATGTTTTACCCTGTGCGTCCGTCATAAGACTGAGCGTGCCGCCGCCGCCGAGCGATTCGTGAAGTAAAAAGTTCAATGCTTTGAGATTAGGCAATTCAAATCGTTCGACGCCGCCTTTGACGATCTCGCCGAAATGACGCTTGACGGCATCAGCTGTGACTTTGCGTTCGAGTAGAGGAAAGTATTCATCCTTTAGAGCGATGAGGCCGACATTTGCCGTATCACCTTTGTCGCCGGAGCGAGCGTGAGCGAGCTTTACCAATTGGATTTCCATATCTTGATTATAAACTTACCACTTTAAATTGCAGAATACTCGATTGCCGCTGACAATACATCATCAGCGATCTCATCTATCAATCCAAATTGCAGCGCCCGTTCCGCATCTATCGGAGTCGCTGTGAAAAACATCTCAAGAGCATTACCGCGGCCTATCAGTCTCGGCAGACGCTGTGTTCCGCCCCAGCCAGTAATGATCCCAAGCCCTGCTCCGGGGTGAGCAAACTTTGCATTTGGCGACGCGATGCGCCTATCACAGCTCAACGCTAGATCGAGTGCTCCGCCAAAGCAGAACCCGTTTATCGCAGCGACCGTCGTCTGTGGAAAGGCCGCGATTTTCGCCATCAGATCTTGTCCGCGTCTCGCGAAATCTTTAGCATCACTTGACTTCACCTCAGCTATCTCGCGAAGATCCGCTCCCGAAGCAAACGCATCTCCCTCGCCGGTAAATATCAAACGCTCCACCGATGTATCAGAACCGGCATTATCGAGGGTGTCGTCGAGCAGCCTAAGTACCTCGACAGACAACGGATTGCGTATCTCCGGTCGGGTAAAACGCACGACCAGCGACGCTCCGACGCATTCAGTTTGCATTACACCCATAAAAGAATTTAGCCACCGAGAACAGAGATTACACTGAGAAATTATTTCCAAATGAAAAATCTCTGTATTCTCTATGCTCTCTGTGGCTAATCAAAAGAACACCGCCCGCGTCGTAATCTGGTCAGAACCGCGAGCGGTAGCGACCGG
>JAYVOS010000358.1:0-4424 GCA_043757775.1 Chloracidobacterium sp.
GACAATCAATTCACACGCCCTTTCGAGGGCTGTTATGTCGAGTCGACTCATATTATCATCATTGTTAGAGATCATAGAACGCTTTTACGAAGTATGATCCATTATGATCCGCCAGCCTGCTTTGAACTTACGGAACGTGAGCGTAAATTTGCCGTGCGGATTGTCCTTGTCGCGAGCGAGTGACCAATTGCCGAGCACGACCGCCGCGTCTTTGCCGAGGATCGTAAATTCTAGCTCGGAAAAGGTCAGCACGCCCATCTTTGCACGCGAATCATAGCTTTTTTTATAGCGGTCGAGCGTCGGCTGCCAACCGCGTGTCACATCGGTGCCAGAGACGAACGTTAGCTTTTCCGATTTCCAATACCCCGCCATAAAGCCGTCAATGTCACCCTTGTTCCACGCGACCGCTTGATCGTCCATTACTTTACGGATCGCGGCGGAGGTTTTGTCAGATTGGGCGGAGACGTTTGCGATAAAACCGAGAGTAAAGAGCAGCAATAGTATGATTTTCATAATTGTGATTATACAAGGAATCTTTAACCACAGATGAACGTAGAAAACATAGATAAAAAAGATCTAATTTTCTTTTTTCCTGATCTGCTTCATTAGTGTGTATATGTGGCAAAAACTCTTTCTTACGCAGGAGCTAGTTTCGGGCTGCCCGGACGGAAAAATAGATTTGTCCATACGAACGAAAACACCGAAACGACGACGAGAGTTATCAGCAGGCCTGACGGTTGATAGAGTTGGTTAAAAGCAACAACGGCATAAAAGGTCGCGATTATCCGTAAGTTTTCGGATATCCACAGCCAGCTTTTAGCTTCGAGGATACCGCTCCAATTTACGACGTGCCACCACAGCAGACCAGCTCCGAGCACGCGTTGCGGCGTGTTCCAGTCGACGAAATTGGAGATGACGCCGAGCATCAGAAACACTCCCACCACGAGCTGCACGACCACGTAAAAATAAGCGTGGTCGAACATCACAGTTCGGAATTTCACCTGCGTTTCGTTCGTTATTTCGATCATCTGTTTTTCCGGCAGACCGCGCGGCCGCCATCCGGCAGGCATAAACCACACACGCAATTTGTCCCACCAAAATGGTGTAGCGACCGCATATCGCCATAGCACGATAAAGAAATGAAAATTGATGCGTAACGGATTCCAGCTTTGCGGATGGTCGTAGATGCCGTAAACGACCTTTTCCTTTTCCTCTGCAAACGAGCCAAACATCTTGTCCCAGATAATCAGAAATTCACCAAAATTTTTGTCGAGATATGGAAAATTAACGCCGTGATGCACGCGATGATGCGAAGGCGTGGTGAAATATTTCTCAAACCAACCGAGCTTGCCGATAAATTCCGTATGGTGCAAAAACGCGATGAACAGATGAATTCCCGCCATCATATAGATATGCAGCGGCTGAAACCCGATGATCGTCAGCGGAAAAAAGAACAGAAAAGAGCAAAAACGTTGCGTCACGCTGGCACGCAGAGCGACCATAAAATTCATCTCTTCGGCGGAGTGATGCGGCGAATGCGCGGCCCACATTATGTTTATCGCGTGTCCCCAGCGATGCACCCAATAAAAGATAAAATCAACGCCGAGCAGCAGCAAAATTAACGACCACCAGTTTAGCTCGATCGTCCAGATTCGATAGTTTTCCCACAGATATCCATACACGACATAAACGCCTGCAGCGACGAGCACATTCACCGTCTGATTGCCAAGAGCGGTACCGAAATTGGCGATCGCCTCAGGAAAAGACATATAGTCGCGTTTGTAGATAAAACACAGAGCAAACTCGATCAGCACAAAAAACAGTGCGATTGGCGTCAGGTAGGTGTAGATATTTGTGTCCTGCATAAAGTGTTAGGACAAAGACCGAGCATCGGAAGTAAAACAGCTGACAGCTATCGGCTAATAGCTGTCAGCTGTTTTTCAAAGCGGTTGTTAGTTTTTTTTGGCCTTAGCCGCGTCATAAGCGGCCTGTGCAGCGACCTGCTCTTTCTGCTTGTCGGTCAGGGCGATGCCTGCCTTTTCAAGCACAGCGGCGTTTATCCCGCCGGTCACTTTTAATGTGTTTGCTTCCTGATACTTCTTTACCGCGTCTTTTAGGGCATCGCTACGATCGCCATTTGCTTCGCCGGTAAACATCTTGCCCGCGATCAGCACCTTTTGCAGAGCCGTGATCTGGTCTTTATTCGCCGTAAACGGAGCCGGACGTTTTGGCCCGTCGGTCGTCGTAGCAGACGTAGTTTTCGGCGGCTTGGTGTCTTTTGAAGGCTTGGTTGATGCTATACCTTTCTGACTATCAGTAAGAGCGATGCCCATCTTGTCGAGTGTGACACGATCAAATTTGCCATTTTCGTCGAGCCCATTGGCCTTTTGATACGCCTTGATAGCGGTTCGCGATTCGCCATAAACGCCCGTGGCTTCGCCAGTCCAGAGTTTTTCCTTGATCAATAACGTCTGGCCTTGCTTGATCTGATCTTTGGTTGGGCGAAATGTTGCGGACTTTGTGGTTGTGGCTTTTGTTGCCGCAGGAGTTGGCGTAGGTGCCTGAGCCACAGCGAATATACTAAAAACAAACAGTGCGGACAGTAGTATTAATATTTTTCTAATCATATTCATTCTCCGGGAAATTTAACTTGCCATCGTCGAGCCTGAACAACAAAAAAACTCAGTTTCAGGCTCATTTCAAACTCTTTAATTATTTGGTTAGCCTATGAAGTATTAACCGATTTTTAGTTCATGTCAAGAGCTCATTTGATAGCAGTGGTCGTGGCTAGAACAAGTCTAAAAACAAAACATTTATTAACTCAGAACCGTCAAGTTGTATTTCTGTAAAACTGCGATTTTGCGCTTGCTGAATGAACATTCATTCAGTTATACTTCTCGCTAAATTGAGTCTTGAAAATAAACAGATTATGAACATTTTAAAAGCCGCAGTCTTGGGAGCGGGAACTATGGGAGCGGGCATCGCCGCACATCTTTCAAACGCCGGAATACCGACGCTGCTGCTCGACATCGCGCCAAATGAATTGACCGAGGCCGAAGCTGCGAAAGGCTTGACGCTTGAATCGCCGCAGGTGCGAAACCGCATCGTCAATGGTCTGTTCGACGCCGCGAAAAAGCTCAAGCCCGCGCCGTTTATGCTTAGCGGAAATGCCAATCTCATTACGACCGGCAATTTTACCGACGACCTCGTCAAGCTCAAGGATTGCGACTTCGTGATCGAAGCCGTCGTCGAAAATCTTGAGATCAAGCACAAGCTTTTTACCGAGGTCGAAAAGAACCGCAAAGCGGGAGCTGTGATCGCTTCGAATACGAGCGGCATTCCCATTGACTCGATAGCCGAACCTTTTTCGGACGATTTCAAAGCTCATTTCATCGGCATCCATTTCTTTAACCCGCCGCGTTATATGAAGCTCGTCGAGATCATTGCGGGCACGAAGACCGACGGAGTCGTTGCTTGCAAGATCGCCGGATTTCTCGACCAGCGGCTTGGCAAGGGCGTTGTGGCGGCTAAGGATCGCCCCAATTTTATCGCGAACCGCATCGGCGTTTTCGGCATGATGGCGACGATCCACGAGATGATCGCGGGTGGCTGGACGCCGACCGAGGTAGATCAGATGACCGGCAAAGCCATCGGCCACGCTTCGTCAGCGACCTTTCGCACAAGCGATCTCGTCGGCCTCGATGTGACTGCACATGTCACGAATAATCTCTATCCCGCTGTTCCCGAAGACGAGGATCGCGAAGTTTTTGTGATCCCGCAATTGATACAGACGCTGCTCGATAAAAAACTGCTAGGCGACAAGACCGGGGGCGGATTTTTTAAGAAATCTAAGGATGCTGAAGGCAAACGAGTTATTCTCGAACTCGACCTCGCGACCTTTGAATACAAGCCGCAGACGAAAACAAAATTTGCCTCGCTCGACGCTGCAAAGGGAATCGAAGATCTGCCGAAACGCCTGAAAGCCCTCGTCTGGGGAGCAGACCGCGTCGGCGAATTTCTCTGGAAAACGATGTCGCGGACGTTTAAGTATTCCGCAAATCGCATCCCCGAAATTGCCGATACGATCGTCGAGATCGACAATGCGATCAAGTGGGGCTTTGGCTGGTCGATCGGCGTTTTCGAAAGCTGGGACGCTGTCGGCGTTGCCGAATCGGTCGAACGGATGAAAAAAGAAGGCCAGGTAATTCCGGCGAGCGTCGAGAAAATGCTTGAGTCCGGAGCGACCAGTTTTTATAAGAACGACGGAGGTAATCATTCGTTTTACGACCTCGTCGCGGGCGAATATAAACCGATGCCCGACCGCCCCGGCGTGTTAATTCTCAAAGACATCAAGGAACGCACGGGCGTTATCAAGTCAAATCCTGGTGCATCGCTCATCGATATCGGCGACGGCGTCGCGTGTC
>JAYVOS010000359.1:0-4393 GCA_043757775.1 Chloracidobacterium sp.
GTCATAATATCTCCAAATAAATATTAACTGATATTAAAAATTATTACAAGACTGTAATAAATTTTAGGTCCTTTTAAAATGATTGACTTATTATTTATAATAGGTTATTAATATTAATGATGTGGAAAATATTCGAACATCGAGACATTGAGAAAACCTGCCGCAAACTGCCAAAGACGGTAGTGGAAAAATATGAGGTATGGAAAGATATTATCGCTTTTCATGGGCCCGAAAAGTTAAGAGAGTTTCCAGGTTTTCATGACGAAAAACTGAAAGGCCAGCGTGAGGGCGAAAGATCGTCTCGACTTAGTCTTCAATATAGAGTTATTTATACAGTCGAGCGAGAGATCGTGACGGTGTATGTTTTGGAGATCACTCCGCATAAATACTGAGTTGTAATATGAGCAAAATTGAGAAAAGCGAATTTGTGTCGGCTAAACAACACGCAAATGTTTCTACGGGGCGTGTGATCCAGATGTTGCGTGAGCTGAAAGGCTGGACGCAGGAAGAGCTTGCAAAACGCTCCGGCATTACGGCAACAAATCTCAGTCTGCTCGAAAACAACCGGGTCGATATTGGGAAAAAGCGTGCCGAGCATCTTGCTAAAGCATTCGGTGTCCATCCGGCGATCATTATGTTTCCTGAATACGACACGGCGAATATAAAGCGGGCAGCGTAGCATTTTAAGTTACTGCTTTGAGCCTTGGGCCGAGGACGCGGGTGGTGTGGCTGAGGTCGAGGATCAGGACGCCATCTTCGATGGGGGGTTTGGTAAAGCGGATGCAGTAGTCGAATTTGAGTTTGGCGGCTTTTATAAAGGCGTGTGCGCGGATCCAGACGCGATGGCTTGCGGCGGCGGTGTAAACGGTGATCGCGTTTGGCATGATAGAGCTTGCGGGCCGCAAGCCGATCGTCTCGGTCTGTTCGTCGTATAGCACGACCACGCATTTTGGCGAGCCCAGCGATACGTAAAGCTTGTGATTTAGAACGATCTTGCCGTGGCGGTTGATCGACGCGTAATTCTCTAGCCGTCCCGCCGGCGGGTTTACGCTGAATTCTTTCCACGCACGCGTTTTCGCCTGCTCGTTGTTCATTATGAAAAAATGTAGCATAGATTAAGAAATGTGTCAAGAATGAAACACGACAATTAAGAACTGATAACTGATAACTGAAGAACGCTTTCCATTATCAGTTCTTCGTTCTTCGTTCTCACTTCTAACATCTCATTTCTCACTTCTGACCATCGTGACCAAACCTTTACACTTGTTACCGACGGCGAAGATTTTGAAGCTGAATGTGTTGACCAAACCCTCCTTTTTTGCCGATCAAAGAGGGGTATTTTGCTGACCTGAAGGGTGTTTTTTGCTGATCTAAGAGTATTTTGGCTTGAATTTACTATTGTGAAGAGCCCTAAGGCAATATTTTCCTACCTTATAGCCGTCAAATTTTGGTAAAATATGGTTAGTAGCGAATCCGCTACTGCCAATTTGCATCCCGCGACATAAACCAGTTAAGTTATTGATTTTACTGAAATATAGACTTTATTCGGTCTTTTTTTGAAAGGCGATGTGCGGTCTGCCCTGACCGTGCAGGAAATATCTCGCCGAAAGAGTGCCATGCCCGAGCTTTTACAAACCCCAATAGACGAGTCGCTGATCTACGACGTCGGGCTGCATCGCGGCCAGGATACGGATTTCTATCTGAAAAAGGGCTACCGCGTGATCGCGTTTGAGGCCGAGCCTGAGAACGCAGAGTTTTGCCGTGTGCGCTTTGCCGAGGCCATTGCGGACGGACGGTTGACGATAGTCGAGGGAGCGATCACCGAGGAAATGCCGTCCGACGGCGGCTCTGTCAAGTTTTACCGCAACAACGACCACACGCTGTGGGGCAGCACCCAGGTCGATTGGGCCGTGCGAAACGAGGTCGTCGGCACGACTAATAAAGTGATCGGCGTGCCCCCGGTCGATTTTGGCAAATGCCTCGAAAAATACGGTATTCCGCAATATCTAAAGGCCGATATTGTCGGTTCGGAAACGATCTGCCTGCGTGCCTTGCTGGCGTTTGAAAATAAACCGCCTTACATCTCGATCAGGTTGGAAAAGCTGGTGTTCCAGAAACTCGAATATGAATTCGAACTGCTCGAACGCAACGGCTACGGCGCTTTTAAGGCTGTTAAACAAGACTTTCACGACATCAAACCGCCACTACCGTCGAATAACGGTGCGATCTATCACACGTTCGAAGAGGGTGCGTCAGGGCCGTTTGGCGAAGACTCGCCTGGTAAATGGAAAACACTCGCAGGAGCTCTGAGCGATTACCGCATGGTGTTCGTAAAATATTGGCTCTTTGGCGATTATTCATATCTGATCCAGACAGAAAAAGGCAAAAAGTTTATCGCTCAACTCGAGCGCATTGTGAGGCGGTCGATACCGGGCTGGTACGATACGCACGCACGACGCGGATCAGTAGGCGGTAGGCAGTGGCAGTAGGCAGTAAGCAGAAGTTGAGATGAAAGAGGAAAGCAAAAAACAATCGCTCCGTGAGCAAAGCGCTTGGTTGCTGATCGCAAAGATCATCGGCTTTTCGTTTAGTTTTATGCTCCCGCTGCTGATCGTTCGCTATTTGACACAGGACGAGGTCGGGCATTATCGCGAGGCATTTCAGGTGATAATGAACGTCGCGACGCTGTTGCCGATGGGCGTGTCGATGAGTGCGTTTTACTTTCTCGCACGCGAAACCGAAGATCGTCGCGGTGCGGCGATATTCAATATTCTCCTATTCAATTTTGTCGTCGGCGGGCTGGCTTGCCTGTTTTTGTGCCTATATCCGCAATCCATCGGAAACATTTTCCAGAGCGACGAACTGACGAAAATGGCACCAAAGATCGGTGTCATCATCTGGATCTGGGTGTTTTCGACTTTTCTCGAAACTGTCGCCATTGCCAATCAAGAGGCGAAAGTCGCGACCGGATTTATCATCCTCGCCCAGTTTTCTAAGACGCTGCTAATGGGCGGAGCCGTGCTGATATTCGCGACCGTCGAATCATTTCTCTACGCGGCGATGATCCAGGGCATCTTGCAAACGTTCATTCTATTCTGGTATCTCGGCTCAAGATTCCCGGGATTTTGGCGTAGGTTTGACGTTAAGTTTTTTCGCACACAACTAGTATATGCGCTACCATTCGGCCTCGCCGGCGTTTTGTGGATAGCCCAAAATGACATTCATAATTACTTTGTCGGATATAAATTTTCGTCCGCTGATTTTGCGATCTACGCCTATGGATGTTTTGAAATACCGCTGATGACGATGCTTGCAGAATCGGTGACATCAGTGCTGATCCCGCGTATGAACGCCCTGCAGCAAGCTGGTGACCGCGACGAGATGATCCGCCTGACTGCCCGGGCAATGCAAAAACTTGCGTTTTTTTATTTTCCGATTTACGTGTTTTTGATGATCACGGCAAATACATTTATCATCACATTGTTCACAGAAAAGTATGAGGCGAGTGCGCCGGTCTTTATGATCAATCTGACGCTGCTGCCATTTAGCATTTTGATCACAGATCCGATCGTGCGATCGTTCAAAGAACTTGGGCGAATATTTTTGCTGACGCGTCTGCTGGTGCTTTGTGTAATGGTTTGCGTGCTGTATTTCGGTCTCGGTTATTTTGGTTTGACCGGAATGATCGCGACGGCAGTCGGGGCGATATTGCTCGAAAAGTGCATCACCGAGAGCATGGTCATCTACAAACTCGGCCTCGGCTGGCAGCATCTGCCGCTTCTCAAAAATGTTGTGAAGACCGCTCTCATCAGTCTTCTTGCCGGTGTCATCACCTATTTTATATATAAAAATATCCACGTTTATCTATTCGATCTGGGCAAACAAGTTGCCGAATCGTCGTTTTCGACGACTAAACTCAGCACGCTTAATTTCGTCGGCGGTAGCCTCGTAATGCTGATCTCTGGCTGCGTTTATGCTCCGATCTATCTGCTCGCGTCCAATCTGTGGGGCGTGATCGAAACGGAAGAAAAACAAGCGGCCCAAACTCTTCTCCGTAAACTCCTTCCAAAAAGTGGAGCCGCCGCAGCCGTTGAAACTACTGTTTAATTGTCTATGACAGACCCTACATTTCTGACAAAACTTGGCTGGAATCTGCCGTGGCTCGCACGCTATCCGCTGTCGCGCGTCGGGTCGATGCTAGAGCAAACGGCGTTTGAGAAAAAGCACATTATTTTTACAATAGCCAACCACTTCGAACCCGGATGGAGCGAGGGCGGGGTGCTCGATCATAAAACGCAAATGGAGCGTCTAGAGGAATATCACAAACTTGCTAGAGCCAGCGGTGTAGCTGTTCGCGATGCTGACGGGACCAAGTTTCGCCACACAAATTTCT
>JAYVOS010000360.1:0-4367 GCA_043757775.1 Chloracidobacterium sp.
AGAACGCCTGCGTTATCTGTCGCGGTATTGGATGAACCGGTTGAAGGACGTGCCAAAGGTCGGATTTAATACCTCATTCGACCCGAAACAGTCGTGTGCGATTGCTAATTTTAAGATCGACGGCATCGATCCGAATGCGATCGGCAGCCATCTGATGTCAAAACACATGATCATTACAACGCCGATCGTTCACGACGAATTTACCGGAGTTCGGATCACGCCGAATGTGTACACGACTCTGTGGGAACTCGACCGTTTTTGCGATGCGGTTGAAAATATTGCTCGAAAGGGGATCCCGAAAGCTTAGCTTTTACTGACTGATCTTATCGATTAATGTCAAAAACTATTCTTATAACAGGCGGAGCGGGTTTTGTCGGTTCGTCGCTGGGTATCCGGCTTAAGAGACATTACCCCGAATATCAGGTCATCGCTCTCGATAATTTAAAACGCCGCGGCTCCGAACTCAACCTAACACGACTTTACAAAGCAGGAGTCAGCTTTGTCCACGGCGACATCCGCAATTACGAAGATTTTGGATCTCTCCCAAAGATAGATGCAATTATCGAGGCATCTGCTGAGCCTTCGGTTTTGGCCGGAGTTAACGGAGATCCTGATTATGTCATCAATACTAATCTTCTCGGCACTGCAAACTGTCTAAAATTTGCGCGTAAAAATAGCGCGGACTTCATCTTTCTTTCGACCAGCCGCATATATCCGATAGCAAAACTCGAAGAGATCGCCTTTGAAGAAAAAGATACGCGTTTTGCCATATCGGCGGAGCAAGCTGTCCACGGTGTTTCACAGCGAGGTATTAGCGAAGACTTTCCGCTCGGCGGCAGCCGTTCGCTTTATGGTACGACTAAACTCTGCTCCGAGCTGCTGATCGAAGAATACAACCAATTGTATGGTCTGCGAACGGTCATTGACCGATGCGGCGTTTTGACCGGTCCGTGGCAGATGGGAAAGGCCGATCAGGGCGTCGTTGTGCTGTGGATGGCGAGGCATTTTTGGCAGCAGCCGCTGCAGTATATCGGCTACGGCGGACAAGGAAAGCAGATACGCGACATCCTGCACGTCGATGATCTATACCGCCTAATAGATCATCAGCTGCATAATTTTGATGAGATGAACGGGCAGATATTTAATGCAGGCGGCGGACCTGAGACAAGCATTTCGCTTTTAGAATTGACTGAGATCTGTGCAAAACTAACTGGCAACAAGGTTGAGATCGGCGAGGTTGCGGAAAATCGTACGGCTGATATCCGTATATATGTGACAGATAATTCAAAAGTTACTGCCGCAACGGGCTGGAAGCCCGAGATCAAAGTCGAGCAAATTGTCGAAGATATTTACAAATGGCTCAAGGAAAATGAAAATTCCTTAAAGCATATACTCCAATAACCAATGAAAATATGTGTTATCACAGGCTCAGGCGGATTGATCGGCTCCGAGGCCGTTGATTTCTTTGCTTCTAAGTTTGATCTTATAGTCGGCATTGATAACGACATGCGGCGGTATTTTTTTGGAGACGGAGCATCAACCGACTGGAACATAAAACGACTCAAGGAAACCCATGCTAACTACAAACACTACAATATAGATATTCGCGACGAAGCAGGACTCGACAGCATTTTTCGCGAATACGGCAAGGACATTGCGTTGGTGCTCCACACTGCAGCACAACCCTCTCATGATTGGGCCGCTAAAGAGCCGAAAACGGATTTCACAGTCAATGCCAACGGCACGCTGAATATGTTGGAATGCACTCGACTGCATTGTCCCGAAGCGGTGTTTATCTTCACCTCAACGAATAAGGTTTACGGCGACACGCCGAATTTACTACCGCTTATCGAATTGGAAACCCGTTGGGAGATCGACGAGAGCCACCCATACACTATTGGTATCGATGAAAACATGAGCATCGATAACACAACGCATTCGGTCTTTGGAGCCTCAAAGGTTGCGGCTGACGTTATGGTGCAGGAATATGGACGATATTTTGGCATGAAAACTGCGACATTTCGCGGCGGATGTTTGACAGGGCCGCGCCATTCAGGTGCTCAGCTACACGGATTTTTGTCCTATCTGATGAAATGCTCTATCACCGGCGATCAATATACGATCTTTGGCTACAAGGGCAAGCAAGTTCGCGACAACATTCATTCTTACGACCTGGTAAATATGCTGTGGCATTTTTATCAACAGCCCCGCAGTGGCGAGGTTTACAACGTCGGCGGATCGCGATTTGCCAATTGCTCGATGCTCGAGGCGATCACGATCTGCGAGGAGATCACCGGAAATAAGATGAATTACACCTACTCTGACACCAACCGGATAGGTGACCATATCTGGTATATCAGTGATGTTTCCAAGTTCAAACAGCATTATCCGGGATGGGATTTTACCGTCGATCTCAAAGCTACGCTCGCACAGATATTTGAGGGGTTGAGAGCCAAATGAAATTGCCCGCTTTCGAAGGCAAAAAATGGTTCTATGCGGCATTTGCTCTCTGCGGCGGGCTATATTTGGCTCAGTTTATCTGCCTATTCAAATACGCCGTAAACATTCCCTATTGGGACGAATGGGAAGCGATCAATATGGGCGGTGTAATTACCGAGCCAAGCGTCGCACATGTTTTCGCACAACATAATGAACATCGCATCGTCACTACGAAACTTCTCAGTTTAGCTCTCTATTACCTTGACGGCTGGAACCTGATAACCCATCAGGCCGCCAATTTTTTGATCTACGGCATTTTGGTCGCAAGCATTGCCTATATCGTCAAAAAAACCACGCCTGAACTTTCTTCGTTAACGCTAATGTGTTTCGTCGTGTTTATGCTCTCCTGCGTAAGTATAGAAAATCATTTTTGGGGATTTCAGTCGCAGTTTCACTTCGCACTTTTGTTCTCATTTTTGAGCGTCTGGTTTCTGTTTAGCGAGAACCAAGGCTGGCTAAGGACTCTGTTAGGCACCATCTTTTCGCTGCTCGCGATATATTCATTTTCGTCTGGGCTGGTCGCAAGTCTAGTGATCATTGCGAGTTACAGCATATTCAAAGCAATACGGATCTATAGATCTAGTGAGGGACTACGCGAGGTTTTACAGTTGGCGGCAGTTCTGCTCATCATAAGCGGAGCGATATATTATTACTTTATCGGCTACGCCAAACCGGAGCTACACCCTGTCTTTACATTTCCATATCAAAAACTATTTTGGACATATTTGACCAATTTATTATCCGGTGGGTTTGGATTCAAGATAGATAACATCGCCCCCGGAACATTTATTTTCTTTTTTGTACTTGTCCCGATAATTGGCTTAATAAAAAAATACGGTTCAAAATTGACAACTGGAAACTGGGTGATAATAGTCTCGACATTGGCGGTCTTTGCGGCACTTAGTTCGATCACAATGGGCCGGGCCGGATTTGGCAAGGGCCACTCTAAAGCATCGCGCTACAGCGAGATCGTCATAATGTTGATACCGTTGAGCATCGCTTTGTGGAGTGTTTTCCTAGTCGAGCAAGAGAAATGGAAATCTCGGCTGTTGTTTGGATTTTGGTGCTTTTGCTTCATCGGGTTGATAGGCTATTGGAATTTTCCGGGTGCTTACCAGACCGTCTCAGCCGAACGTCAGGAGGCTCGCAATTGCGTGCAAAATTACTTTCAAAACGGCGGCGTGGCTGATTGTCCAGGAGCGTACCCCAGACCGATCGCTGACCGTCTGGATTTTATAAAAGACCGGTCGTTATCATTTGTTAATGAACTGAAAAAACAGCCTAACGCAGACCAAAAATGAGATTAAGTGTTGTAATACCAGCCCATAACGAAGAAGGGAGCATAATTGAGTCAATTACGAGCCTCTACGAATCTCTCGATGCGGCAGGTGTGGATCACGAGATCGTCGTCATAAATGATAATTCGCACGACGAAACTGAAAATATCCTAAAGAGTTTACAAGACAAGATCGCCACTCTTGTTTATTATAATAATTCCGCCGACCAGCCTGGTTTTGGCAACGCGATTCGTGTCGGGCTGTCCCGATTCAAAGGAGATTGTGTTGCAATTATGATGGCCGACCTCTCGGACTCGCCGGAGGATCTTGTTGCTTTCTACCGCAAGCTTGGCGAAGGCTATGATTGTGTTTTTGGTGACAGGTGGGGAAAAGACGGACGAGTGATAAATTACCCTGCGACAAAGAAATTTCTCAATCGTCTGGCAAATAATGTGGTGAAGATAATGTTTGGACTAAAATATGGCGACTGCACAAACGCATTCAAATTGTATAAGCGGGAAACCCTCGATGGGCTAAAGCCATTCCTATCACCCCATTTTAATTTGACGTTAGAGCTGCCGTTAAAGGCCA
>JAYVOS010000361.1:0-16330 GCA_043757775.1 Chloracidobacterium sp.
AGCAACACCGACGATAAGGAGCAATACCAATAATCCAGCAATAGCTCCGATAACTCCAAATTTGCGGCCTTGAGCAGCTTTTGTTTCGGAAACCGTCTGCGAGATCATGCGTTCGACAGTCGCTTTGCCGACAGTGCCTGCGGGTTTGCCGCCACCACCTGCAGTTGCTGCGACAGCATTAGTATCTACCATGCGAGTTGCCGGAGCGGTTTGCCCACCGGTTTCAATCACCCTTGTAGATTTAGCGTAATTTTCTGGTTTTGGTTCAACGTCGAAAATAAATTCCGGCCCGCCCGGCCCAAACTGCACTGAGTCGCCGATATTCAGCTTCACGGTTCCGGTCACGCGAGCTTTGTTTAGAAACGTGCCGTTGGTGCTATTCATATCTGTTAACCGAAAGCCGTTAGGGTCGGCTGGGTCGCGCGATATCTTAGCGTGTTCGCGTCCAACGAGGTCGTCGCGGTCCGGGTCATACTTGACGGTCGCACCTGTGTCTCGACCAAAAATAAGTTCGTTGTGATGTTTTAGGGCAAATTCTTCAACCTGATTGGCTTTCGAACCACTCAGGTGCTTGATGAGCATTCTTTCCATAGTTGTTCTCCTTAACAAGCAACGGCAAAATAGCTAAATGTCAGCCCGCTAACTTGTCTTATTTTATCAAAGTGTTTGGACAAAAATTAAAATAGTGTGTTGGCGATTTTACTACAAAATTGCCATAACTATATAAAAAAAAACGTATTATTTTATTTCTCTGACCTATAATGCGATATTTTTAAATAAAATGCTTCAAAAATGATCGATCTTTTAACATAATAAAGGCGGATCAGTACTCCGCAAACAGTCTTTTGCCTATTTCGACAATACTAATGTAATCGCGATAGCCTCACCCACGCTCTAATGCCTTTATTCGTTCAGCTGCGGCTTTGAGAGTCTCGTTCTTTTTACAAAAGCAAAATCGAACCAATTGCGAACCAAGTTGAGGGTCATGGTAAAACGACGATCCTGGCACGACAGCGACACCGATCTCGCGGATGAGGTGTTTTGTAAATTCGATGTCATTGGCAAAACCAAACCTCGAAATATCACACATCACATAATAAGCTCCGGCAGGCGTATCACATTTGAAACCGGCATTTTGCAGAATGGGCACGATGAAATCACGCTTCTTCTGATATTCGCGTTGGAGTTCGTCGTAGTAGCTTGGCGGTAAACTCAGAGCATAAGCTCCGGCTTGTTGGAGAGGATTTGCTGCTCCGACAGTCAGAAAGTCATGAACTTTGCGGATCGCTGACGTTATATCAGGCGGAGCGATGCAATAACCTACACGCCAACCGGTCACAGAATATGTTTTCGAAAGTGAATTAACGACCACCGTACGCTCGCGCATTCCCTCGATAGTTGCCATGCAGACATGTGTCTGCGGATCATCGTTCGCACTACCGTTATATATGATGTGTTCATATATCTCGTCGGTAAAGCATAGTGCATCATGCTCTTTGCATAGGTCGGCTATGAATTCGAGTTCGTCGCGTGTGAATACTTTTCCGGTCGGGTTATTCGGATTGCAGATAATTATCGCTTTAGTCTTTTCATTGAAAGCGGCTCTAAGTTCCTCGCGGTCAAAGGTAAAACCATTATCGGTTCGGTAAAGCGGCACGTGTCTAGGTGTCGCGTCCGAGAGGATCGCATCAGGAGCATAATTTTCATAAAACGGCTCAAAAACAACAACCTCTTCGCCCGCGTCAACCGTTGCCATCATTGCGGCGATCATCCCTTCGGTTGAGCCGCAGGTTACAGTTATTTCCGTTTCCGGATCTACATCGAGGCCTAGAAACCAGTTTGTTTTTGCCGCAATAGCGTCACGAAAGCTTTTCACACCCCATGTGATCGCATACTGATTATGATCGGCGGCGATAGCTTTCATTGCTTCTTGCTTGATGTCTTCGGGAGCGGCAAAATCGGGGAAACCTTGTCCTAAATTGACCGCGCCATATTTCACGGCCTCGCGTGTCATCTCGCGGATAACTGATTCGGTAAAGCTGTGTGCTTTTTTGGAAATTCGATTTTTGAAGATCATTGCTTGAAATTACAGCGATATTACGACTGCTGTCAACGCTAGTACGTATTGAGCAGAAAACCACTCGCCATATCTAAACATCCAATACCACGCCGTCGTTACCATACAGTAAAAGGTGTAGCCAGCAAATAATATGTCCTGTTGTCGTGGCAAGTGAGATGTCTGCTTTAGAGGACGCAGCGAACGGTCATTCAGAACCTGGCAGGGCCGTCTACCAAGGAGTTGAGAATACGTTCCATAACTACACCGGAGATGGCCAACCGTTTTCTAAACCTAAGCTACAAGAGCGAGTTCAACCGCAGATTTGCTTGTCCGGCACTCGTACAGAAACGAAACGGCGTTCATGCCAACCGTGAGAGGCGACCTTGACCGCGTGTTCTCGATCCAAACCGAGCGGACGGTAAATCGCCACAATACCGTCAAATACAAAAATATGACACTGCAGATCGATAAACAAACCTGGTGCGGCTCGCCGCGACGGGCTCCCGCGTCATCGTCTATCAACACTTTAACCAAACAATAACCATCGGCTTCGGCCCTCACCCGATCGGCAAATATTCCGCTGCGGCCAGAGCATTAAGCCAACAATGAAAATAATCCGAGGTTTGAAGCAAGTGGTGCCACCAATACCTTCAAACCCCCAAACCGGACATCTTCATTTGCTATTAATAGCCATTAACAGTTATTTATTTAGGAGCCATTCGGCGGCGACATCTTTGGGCGAGCGCTTGTTGCCGTCAACTTCGTAATTAAGCCGCCGCATTTCTTCGGTTGAGATAGCGTTTTGCAGCTTTTCCAGGGTCTCGTTTAGTATGTCGATAACATCTTTACGGGCGATGAAAACGGCTTGGTAGGGCGGGAAGTAGTGCTTGTCGTCAGCGAGTTGGAAAAGATCGAGCGCAGCTATGAGGCCGTCGGTGGAGTTTCCGGCGATGATGTCTAGCTCGCTCGATTGCAAGGCACGATAAGTTAAGGACAGGTCCATTTCACGAGGCTGTTTCGCAAAATTAAAGCCATAGGCTTTGGAAAACCCCGGATAGCCGTCCGCACGTGACATGAAATCCTGACCAAAACCCGCTTGCCACGATTTAGCCAACGGAACAGCGTCCGAGATAGTTTTCAGGTTGTTTTTTCGAGCGACCTCCCCGCGGACGAGTATCGCAAAATCATTTGAAAACCCAAGCGGCTGGCTGATTGCGAGGTTAAAATTGGACGCATACTCGGCTTTTGTCTGCTCGTAAACAGCTTGGCTGTCGGTGATCGGCTTGTGTTTGAGGATAGCGGTGTAAGCTGTGCCGGTGTATTCAGGATAGACGTCGATCTGGTTTGAGAGCAGGCCTTCGTGGGGGAGATTGCCGCCAAGTTCGAGTTTTCGTTCTACGGTCACACCACGGTTTTCGAGCATCTGAGCAAGTATTTCTGCAAGGATGACGGATTCGGTAAAGTCTTTTGAGGCGACGACGATCTTTTTCTGCTCGATATTCTCCGCGTTGGAATTGGAGATCTGAGATCTGAAATTCGGCAAAAAGCCGATACAGATCACAATCGCTAATATCCCTATCGCACCAAACCCGATGATCTCTCTCCGACCTGATGAGACGGCACCAATAGCGTAGCTTTTCTCAAATTGCCCTAAGGCGAAATCGCAGAGCAGAGCCAGCAACGCCGACGCAAGAGCTCCGGCGAGCAGTAGATTATTATCATTTTGCCGCAGCCCGCGAAAGATATAAGTTCCTAGTCCGCCTGCACCGACTGCCGCCGCGACAGTCGCTACGCCAACTGAAATCACGACAGCAACGCGGATTCCAGTCAGAATCACGGGCATCGCAAGCGGCAGTTCGACGATTTTTAATATCTGGCCGGAGGTCATGCCCATTGCGACGGCCGCTTCGCGGACCTTGGGGTCAACGCCGAGAATGCCAGTGACGGTGTTGCGAATGACAGGCAATAGAGCATAGAGAGCAAGGGCGATGATCGCTGTGCGTGCGCCGATACCGCCGATGAATGGGATCGGTATAAGTAGCCCGAAAAGAGCGAGGCTCGGCACGGTCTGCATTATGTTTGCAAAACCGAGGATCGGCGTTTGCAGAGAGCGAATGCGTGTCAGCAGGATGCCGAGCGGCACGCCTATCAAGATCGCGAGGCCTGTCGATATGAGCACTAGGAAGATGTGCTCGCGGGTCAATGCGAGCAGATCGGGCCAATTATTTTGTATAAATTGGATAAAATTACCCATCAAACTAAATTCTATTCGTCGTATCCGTTGGGGTTATTTTGCAACCACAGCCAATAGGAGCCAATTATCTTATCAAGGTTGTCCTCTTGCGGTTCCCACCCAAGCTCGCGTTTAATTTTCTCAGCACTGGCGGTCAAAACTGCGGGGTCGCCCGGTCGCCGCTCTATAAATTTGACCGGGATCGGCGCTCCTATGATTCGTCGTGCGGCTTCGATCACCTCGTTGACCGAGTTTCCGATGCCGGTGCCGAGATTATAAACCCCGGAAAAATTTTCGAGAGCTTTGAGCGCCAAAATATGTGCTTTTGCCAGATCCTGGACGTGAATATAGTCTCGGATGCAGGTGCCATCTGGCGTCGGGTAATCGTTGCCGTAGATCTCTAGTATCTCGTCTTTGCCGCGAGCGGTATTGAGAATGTCGGGTATCAAGTGTGTCTCAGGGTTGTGCCACTCGCCGTTATCGAGACTCGCACCGCCGACATTGAAATAACGAAGTGCTACGAACCGCAAGTCGTGGTTTTTGTGATAATTCCAGAGAGCTTTTTCGACAGCGATCTTAGATTCGCCGTAAGTATTGATCGGCGAGGTTTCGTCTTCTTCGGTCAGAGGTAGTTTTTTCGGTTCGCCGTAAACCGCAGCGGTCGAAGAAAATACGATCCGTTTTACGCCCGATGCAACCATCGCGTCGAGCAGAGAGACGCTCGCGACGTAGTTGTTTTGGATGTATTTCTTGGGATTTGCGACCGATTCGCCGACCGATGTGTATGCGGCAAGATGCATTACGGCCTCGATAGAATGTTCGCTCAGAGTTCGGGTCAAAACATCAGTATCCGCAATGTCGGCCTCGACAAAAGCAGCCGCCGGATGCACCGCCGCACGATGCCCCATTACAAGATTGTCATAAACGACGACCTTGTGACCGTCGGCGACCAACTCTTCCGTCAAAATACTGCCTATATATCCGGCTCCGCCGGTGACTAAGATATTCATCAAATTTAAGCTGCAGCCAGTTCCTGATACAGGGCTTTCAGCGATGCGAGATGTGCGTCGATACTGAAATTTGCGGATGCCCATTTTCGGCCGCTTTCTCCCAGCTCCTTTCTTTTTTGCGGATCGCGGATAAGGGCGATCAGCTTTTCCGCCAGATCGTCAGCGTCGGCTGTTTTGAATATAACAGCGTGTTTACCGCCGTCAGAAATTTCTATTAGAGGCCCGATGTCTGACAAAACGCAAGGTTTGCGTAGCAGCATCGCTTCCTTGACCGCGATCGGTAGGCCCTCGTGCAAAGACGAAAGCACAAATATGTCCAAATTTTTTACAACATCCATAGCCGGAAAACGGTTTTCGAGAAAATGGACGCGATCGGTGATCCCTGCTGTCTCGCAAATATTCTTACAGGCTTTTATCTTATCCTTATCCTCGTTGACACCTCCCGAGTGCACGAACAAAAAATGTGCGTCCGGAATTTCGCGAAAAAGTTGCGGCAAAGCACGACATACGGTCAAGTGATCTTTTCGGGGAGCCGGATAAAAATTAGCGACCATCCCAAGCAAGATCGTTTGCGGATCGAGTCCCATTTCTTTGCGAATATCTCGGTCCGGTCTCACGAGCCGTTTTTCATCTACTCCATTAAAGATAAATTTTAGATTGTGTTCGAGATCGAGGCCATCGTCACGCAAAAGAGAGCTTTTCAGAGCTTGGCTGATGATGATATTGGCATCCATTCGCGGAATGAGAAATTTCAATGAAAGCCGGTTTTTTGCGTCAGGGATATGACCATGAAAACTCATCACGCGTTTGATATTAGTGCCGACAGTCGCGAGATAAGCATGCATCATCTCGACCGCTTGATAGCCGTGGACGACCTTGATATCGCGCTCAATTAGAATTTTTTTGAGCTGTTTGACGACAAATGGATCGACCGGGAGCTTTCGTTTTATGGAGATAAATTCAACGCCGGACGCTTTAAAATCATCCTCAAGCGTGCCGCCGCCTGTCGAAACCAAAGTCAAATCCAGCCCGATACGAGCTGCATTTCTACACACATCGAGTGCGAGTTTCTCCGCTCCGCCGCGATTTAGTGAATCAAGAACGTAGGCTACCTTCATGGTTAAATCGTCAAAGTAATAGTTTACTTAGTTTTTGTGTAGGTCGGCAAAAACTGCGGCGTAATGCGGCCTTTTGTGATTTGCTCGAAAGCGTAAGCGTATTTGATAAGCGACGGTTCGCTCCACGCAGCGCCGAAAAAGAACATGCCAGTTGTCTGAACCGAGGCCGGAATGGGTAAGCCTGCCGTAGTAGTAGATTCCGGAAACTCACGCAACCCAAGCGGCACGACAATCGAGGGATAGCCGGCAACGGCGGCAATTCCGACCGCGCTAGTGCCATGGCTGACGAAGGCGTCGAGATTGTTTTTTGCCAAAAGGCCGTCGATGCCGTCCTCACGAACCGACTTATGGACCTTGGCGATGGCGTCGAGGTAAGCCTTGTCATTCAGATCGCCTTTCTTTTGAGACTCTATGAAGGTTTCCTGACCGAAGATCTGCAACTCCTGATCCTTGTGATCATCATTAAATTTGATCAGATCAGCGAGCGTCTTGTATTTCGATCCGCGGCCTGCAAGATAGGCACCTATATCCGTTTTAAATTCATACTGCAAAATGTTGACCCTATCGGCTTGTGTCGGGCCGTAGTCGGGGAAAGTAACATCTACGAGCGTGGCTCCAGCTTCGCGAAACTTGTTAAAGTACGGCTCCCAGTACGCCTTCCACTCATCAAGATTTCGCTGCGGAGGAAACGTTACGAGCCCGAGGCGTGCGCCCCGTAATCCGTCAGGATCGAGAAATAGTGTGTAATCTTTCGCACGCTTTTTGTCAGAATCCGCAGTAACGGAATCTCGTTTATCGCCTCCGGCGATCGCACCGAGTAGAATGGCGGCATCAGAGACGCTGCGTGCCATCGGTCCAGCCGTATCCTGCGTATGTGCGACGGGAATGATGCCGCTGCGGGGTACGAGGCCGACGGTTGGCTTAAGTCCAACCACGCCGTTAGCGTGGGCGGGCGAGATAATTGAGCCGAGGGTCTCAGTGCCGATAGAAACCGCACACAAATTGGCAGAGACCGCGACGGCCGAGCCAGAGCTCGAACCGAGGGGGGATTGGTCGAGAAAATATGGGTTATTTGTCTGTCCACCACGGCCCGACCATCCGCTCGTACCCCTGTTTTTAACCGGGTTTGCTCGAAAATTTGCCCATTCGCTCAGATTGGCCTTACCCATGATAACCGCGCCGGCTTTGCGCAGTCTTTCAGCGACAAAAGCATCGTGCTTTGGCGTCGGAGCATCAAGCAGCGCAAAGCTTCCGGCGGTTGTGTGCATCTTATCGGCCGTGTCGATGTTGTCTTTGATCAAGACGGGAATGCCGTGCAGCATCGACCGAACTTTGCCATGCTTGCGCTCTTTGTCCATTTTGTCGGCGATCGCGAGTGCGTCCGGGTTGAGCTCGAGCACAGCGTGCGTTTTTATATCAATCTTGGCAATACGCTCAAGATACATCTCGGTCAGCCGACGCGAGGTCAGCTTACCTGATCTCATCCACGCCTGAAGCTCAGTGATCGTAATCTCGACAAGCTCGGGATACGGATCTCCATCAGCAAAAGTGATGATCTCGCCCTTCACATTTCGAAACAAAGCTATTGTCGCTAAACCTGCGACTCCGGTCTTCAAAAACTCACGTCTGTTCTGACTTTTTTTTCTCATTTTTTAATTATCATACTCCCGTTTGGCTTTTTGTAAGAACCGTTTCGAGATACGCTCTCGCAAGCGGCAGTTCTGCCTTTGCAAAATTCTCAGGCGTATCGAGCAGGACGATCTTTCCCTTGTCCATCAGGGCGATCCTCTTACCCATCAGCATCGCTTCGTTGAGGTCGTGGGTGACGAATATGGCGGTCTTGCCAAGTTCCCGGACAAGGTGTGCGAATTCTTTTTGCAGATTTGTGCGCGTGATGGCGTCGAGTGCGCCGAAAGGTTCGTCGAGCAACAGTAATTGCGGGTCCGACGCCAAAGCCCTCGCGACGCCGACGCGCTGGCGCTGGCCGCCGGAGAGTTCGTGCGGAAAGCGGTTAGCAAATTTATCAGGTTCGAGCCCGACGAGCGACAGCATTTCGCGCGTCCGTTCATGTTTTTTAGACGCTTCCCAATTTTCAAGTCCCAAGACAAGAGCGACATTATCAGCCACGTTAAAATGCGGAAACAATCCGCCGTCCTGGATGACGTAGCCGATGTGCCGTCGCAATTGGATAGCATCCCATGCGGTCGTTGTTTTGCCTTCGACAAGGACTTCGCCTGAGGTCGGCTCGATGAGGCGGTTGATGAGCTTGAGTGTGGTCGTTTTGCCGCAACCGGATTCGCCAAGCAGTATCAATATCTCGTCAGCAAAAACCTGCAGATCGAGGCCGTGGATTATAACCGCACCATCGATGGAGTAACCGACTCTGCGAAACTCGACGATAGGCTGGACATTATTGCTCATCTACAATTATTCCCATTCTATCGTACTCGGTGGTTTGGATGAGATGTCGTAAACGACACGGTTTACGCCGCGGACTTCCGACGTTATCCGTGATGAAACAGCCGCAAGGAAATCATGCGGCAGACGTGCCCAGTCAGCGGTCATGCCGTCGGTCGAGGTGACGGCACGCAGAGCGACGGTTTTCTCATAGGTGCGAAAATCGCCCATCACGCCGACCGATTGGATAGGAAGTAGTACGGCGAAGGCTTGCCAAACATCGTTGTAAATACCAAAGTTTTTCAATTCTTCGATAAAGATGCGATCAGCTTTTTGCAACAGCTCGACCTTTTCGACCGTAATGTCGCCGAGGATGCGAACGCCGAGGCCCGGGCCCGGGAACGGATGCCTTCCCAAAATTTCGTCAGAAATGCCAAGATCTTTGCCGATAAGCCGCACTTCGTCTTTGAACAGCTCACGAAGCGGTTCGATGAGTTTGAGATCCATTTTTTCGGGCAGACCGCCGACGTTGTGGTGCGATTTGATCGTCACGGACGACCCGCGAAGCGAAACGGATTCGATCACGTCAGGATAGAGCGTACCCTGAACGAGCCATTTTACATCGCCAATTCTTTTGGCTTCTACTTCAAATATCTCTATGAAAGTACGCCCGATCGCCTTACGTTTTAACTCAGGATCTTTAACGCCGGCAAGTGCTACGTAAAACTCGGCCGACGCATCCACGCCGACGACATTGAGATGCAGGTGGTCTTTATATAGCTTGAGCGTGTCTTCGAATTCACCGGCGCGGAGCAGGCCGTTATTTACAAAAATGCAGGTCTGACGCTCGCCGATGGCTTCGTGCATAAGCACCGCCGCGACCGTCGAGTCGACGCCGCCCGACAGTCCACAGACGACATTTCCTGTAGAACCCACGATCAAACGGATCTTTTCGACCTCTTCTTTTATAAATTGTGCGGGAGTCCAATCACCTTTGCAGCCGCAGATGTGGAAAACAAAATTCCGTAAAATTTCTTTGCCAAGTGGTGTATGCGAGACCTCAGGGTGAAACTGAACGCAGTAAATACCGCGTTCGGGATTCTCGATCGCCGTCGGCACATCTTCGCTAGTGGCGACCACGTCAAAGCCCGCTGGCATCTGCGTCAGATGGTCGCCGTGGCTCATCCATACGTCGAGTTCGAAGGGCAGCTCGTTAAAGAGCGCGGTCGCTCCGCTCGAAACTTTGACCTTTGCGTGGCCATATTCGCGACGAGCGGCCGGCTCGATAGCTCCGCCGAGGTCGGCCGCGACGAGTTGCATTCCGTAACAAATACCTAGGATCGGAACGCCGACACGTTCGTAAAAACCGCCCTCGACACGCGGAGCATCCTCGTCCGTAACGCTCGACGGCCCGCCGGACAAAATAATGCCCTTCGGCTGTTTGGCTGCGATCTCGTCTGCCGACAAGTGAAACGGATGTATCTCACAATAAACGCCCTGTTCACGAACACGCCGTGCGATAAGCTGCGTATACTGCGAGCCAAAATCGAGGATTAATATAGTTTCGTGCTGCAATTTGTCGGCTCCCTGATTAGGTTAAATATAGATTATACGCAGTCTGGTTCAGATTGTCAGAATAGAAGGAGACCCACAGGTCGACCAAGATATTTATTGAATCCTGATAGGGTATTTCCGCGAATTAATAAAGTGTTCAGTATAATAGCGATCAGTGCAAATAGATTTTTTTAACTATCGAAACCTCCCTATTTGCATTCAATCAAACAGCAAAAATATGTTTGCCACAAAAATAGAAGAGATTTTAGCCCAAGTAGAAAAGCTAAACCCGACAAACTACGGAAAAACGCGGAATTTTCTCGATGGTGCCGTTACCCGGCTTTCACCTTACATCAGCCGCGGCGTAATTTCGACTAAATATGTTTTGGAAACAACTTTGAGAAAAGATTTTAAGGTTCAGCAGATTGAAAAATTTGTGCAGGAATTAGCTTGGCGAGATTATTTTCAAAATGTTTGGCTGACGAATAATCTAGAAATTGATATAAAACAGCCGCAACCGGATGTTGAAAATATGCAAATTCCAACCGCGATCATCACGGCGACTACCGGGATCGAAGCTATTGATAAAGGCATAAACGCATTATACAAAACAGGTTACGTTCACAACCATTTGCGAATGTATATTGCTTCGGTTACTTGCAACGTCGGAAAAAGTCATTGGAAAATCCCCGCTCAGTGGTTCTATTTTCACTTGCTCGATGCAGATTGGGCGAGCAATGCTTGCAGTTGGCAATGGACAACGGCAGCTTTCAGCAACAATAAATATTATGCTAACCAAGCAAATATCAACAATTATTGCGGTACAAACCAAAGCGAAACTTTTCTTGACATTGACTACGCCGAATTTCCCGAACTCAAGATTCCAGAGATCTTACAGCAAACCGAATTACCTCTCTTAAGAACTGAATTGCCAAAAAAAGAACCGATTGAGATCGATAATTCTCTTCCAACGTTAATTTATAACTTTTACAACCTTGATCCGATTTGGAAACCTGACGTTAAGGCAAACCGCGTTTTGTTGCTGGAACCTTCGCATTTTAAAAAATATCCTGTTTCGATCAAAACAATCGAATTTATTTTGAAACTATCTGAAAATATTGAACGAATTCAGATTTATGTCGGTGAATTCGGCGAGCTTCAGTCTGAGTATAATTTATCGGACCTATACTTTAAGGAGCATCCGACCAATTTGCATTACAAAGGATCACGAGACGAACGCGACTGGATGTTTCCAGACGTTAAAGGGCATTTTCCGTCATTTTTTGCTTATTGGAAAAGGTGCGTAAACGGCTTAACATAAGGTACATAATAGATTGTCAGGACAAATTCTAAACATTGAAACACATTAAAAGAAAGGAAATAGAAGAATTACCGCAGCGGGAAAGAGCGAATTTGATTAATTCGCTCAGTGGTTACAAATCCGCAAATCTGATCGGTACTGTTTCCGATCTAGGTATCACAAATCTCGCGGTTTTCAGTTCTGTTGTACATATCGGATCAGATCCCCCGCTACTGGGTTTCATAACCCGTCCGCTCAAAGGCCAGAGGCACACCTATCAAAACATACAGGAAAATGGCTTTTATTCGATAAATCATGTTCACGAAACATTTGTGAAAAATGCCCATTGGACTTCGGCGAAATTTGAGCAAAATGAGTCTGAGTTTGAGAAATGTGGCTTAACCGAAGAATTTATCGACGGTTTTATCGCTCCGTTTGTTGCTCAAAGCAAAATCAAGATCGGGCTGAAATTGGTCGAAGAGATTCCGATCAACCTGAACAAAACAATTTTTATGATCGGTGAAATTCAATATATTATTTTGCCGGAAAAAGCCTTACAAATAAACGGAAATGTTGATTTAAATACAGTTAATGATATTTGCATTTCAGGTCAGGATACTTATCACCGCGTTGAAAAAATCGTAACTCTGCCATATGCCAAAACGAGTAATGTACCTGAATTTGATTTATGAAAAATGTTAAAAAAGAGAATTTACCAACCAAAATTTGCCAAAGCTGCAGAATACGGTTTGCGTGGCGGAAAAAGTGGGAAAAGAGTTGGGAAGAAGTGAAATTTTGCAGCGTTAGATGTAGAACGAACAAGGGAGGAGAATGAAAGCAACAATAATTCCCCCCCACCAACTTTTCGAAAAGAATCCCGCGATCTTGCCGGAGACGAAAGTCTATTTGATCGAGGAGTTTCTGTTTTTCAAGCAATACAATTTTCATCAGCAAAAACTGAAATATCACCGTGCAACGATGAAGTTTTATGACAACTATCTGCGTGAACAAGGCTTGGAAGTTATTTATATCGAGTCGAACAGCGAGCTTTCCGACGTGCGGAAATTGATGCCACATTTATTGGAAAATGGTGTGACAGAAATACACTATTGCGATGTTTCAGACAATTGGCTCGAAAAACGAATCAAAAGTTTTGGTGAAAAAGTGAATTTAGTCGAACACGAAACGCCGATGTTTTTGAATTCGAAAAATGAGATAACTTCTTATTTCAAAACTAAAAAGCATTATTTTCAAACAGATTTTTACACTCAACAACGCAAGAAACGCTTAATTTTGCTCGAGCCAGACCTTAAACCCGTCGGTGGAAAATGGACTTACGATACGGAGAATCGTCTGAAATATCCGAAAGCTAAAATTCCTCCAAGTGTCGAATTTCCGCCCGAAAATGAATTTGTCAGTGAGGCGAGTGAGTACGTTAAGGCTAATTTCAACAATAATTACGGCACTCTTGAAAGCAGCTTTGTTTATCCGACAACCTACAAAGAAAGCCGCGACTGGCTCGATCAATTTCTCGAAAATCGGTTCCGCGAATTCGGCCAATATGAGGACGCCTTAGTGGTAAACGAGAAGATATTGAACCACAGTCTGTTAACGCCAATGATGAATGTCGGGTTGATAACGCCCCAAGAAATTATCGAGACAACATTGAAATTTGCGGAAGAAAATCAGATCCCGATCAATTCCATAGAAGGATTTATTCGTCAAATTATAGGATGGCGAGAATTTATTCGCGGCGTTTATGAGGTTGCAGGTTCACGAGAAAGGATGATGAATTTCTGGCGATTCAAACGCAAGATTCCCGAAAGTTTTTGGACCGGAACGACAGGCATTGAGCCGATCGACATAACGATTAAAAAGGTTCTCGAAACAGGCTATTGTCACCATATCGAGCGACTTATGGTTATCGGGAATTTTATGTTGCTTTGTGAATTCGATCCCGACGAAGTTTATCGTTGGTTTATGGAGCTCTTTATTGACGCTTACGATTGGGTAATGGTAACCAACGTTTACGGCATGAGCCAATTTGCTGATGGCGGACTGATGGCGACCAAACCATATATCAGCGGAAGCAATTATTTGTCGAAAATGGGAGATTTTCCGAAAGGCGATTGGCAAACGATCTGGGACGGACTTTTTTGGCGTTTTATGGATGTGCATCGAGATTTTTTTCTCAAAAATCCGCGGCTTGGGATGCTGGTCAGAATATTTGATAAAATGCCGCACGAGAAAAGATTTTCCCATATAAAAACGGCGGAGAATTATCTGGAAAGTTTGGGGTAACAGATTGGTTTTAAAAAGATCATGATAACAATAATCGGAGCAGGAATTGCCGGTTTGACCTGTGCAAAATATTTGAAAGACGGAGGCGTTGAAGCTTTAGTTTTGGAAGCATCAGATGGCGTGGGCGGTCGTGTGCGGACAGATGAGTTTGAAGGTTTTAAGTTGGACCGAGGTTTTCAAGTTTTTCTGACTTCCTACCCCGAAGCCGAGAATTTGTTAAATTATGAGGCCTTGAACTTCAAGAAGTTGCCGTCCGGGGCGAGGATCCGCACCAATGACGATTTTTTTGTGATGCCGAATCCGCTTAAAGATATCGTTAGAGCACCACAAGCGCTGTTATCACCGGTTGGCGGTATTCTCGACAAACTCAAAATTCTGCAACTCAATGCAGTAACTCGAGACGCCGCCGAGCCAACCGCAAGGTCGGACGAAACAACCCTCGAATTTCTGGAGAAGTTCGGCTATTCCGAGACGATGATCCGACGTTTTTTTACTCCTTTTTTCAGCGGCGTATTTCTGGAAAAAGACTTGGAAACAAATTCAATTTTTTTCAAATTTCTGTTCAGCCTGTTTTCCAAAGGTGACGTCGTCATTCCCGAAAACGGAATGCAGGCAATTCCCGAACAGATCGCTAAGCACCTGTCTGTCAATCAATTACAGCTCAACACACTCGTCCTGAAAATAGACGGTGAGACGATCTATCTCGAAAACGGCGAAACAATCGAAGCCGAAAAGATTGTTTTAGCAACCGACGCTAAAACCGCAGCGCAACTGCTCGGCGAAAAATCAAAAACTAAATTTAACGGCACGACTTGTCTGTATTTTGAAAGCGATTCGCCTCTCAAAAATGACGGCCCACCTTATTTGATGATCAACTCAAACGGAGATGAAATAATTAACCATATTCTTCCCCTCTCAGATATTTCATCAAATTATGCACCCGCGAACAAGATTTTGATTTCGGTTAGTATTATTGGAAATAAAGAGGTTATAGTGCAAGACGTGCAAACTGAATTAGCAAAATGGTTTGGAAATGACAAAGTTTGGCGGCATCTGAAAACTTACAAGATCCCAAATGCTCTGCCGCAATTTTTCAACGGCTCAGAAAATGAAACTAACTTCAAAATCCGGGAAAATCTCTATCGTTGCGGCGATTACCTAGCCTATCCGTCTCTTAATGCGGCGATGAAAACTGGTCGTGAAGTGGCAGAAATATTAATCGAAAAGTAAATATGAAACAAGAATTTGCGGATGCGGAAATAGACCGCATAATCGGAATGGCCTGGGAAGACCGGACGACTTTTGACAACATAAAATACCAATTCGGCATTAACGAATCCAAGGTTATTGAAATAATGCGGAAAAATATGAAGCGTTCTAGTTTCAAGATGTGGCGTGAGCGTGTTCACGGGCGGAAAACTAAACACCAAGCTCTGCAAAGTAATGACATTGACAGATTTGTTTCATCGGATCAGCGTCATAGGGACAGAAATTACTGAATATTCGAAAGTTACAAAACAACGTCACCTTGTCGTCTTAAATCTTCCCAATGTCGCTTCAAAACAGTAGTTTGAGGAGATTCTTGTTTTGCGGAAATATGCCGGATATAAACGGCAGCGAAACTCGAACGATTTCGGCAATAACCTCGATCACGAGGTAAATGAGATAAAGAAATTGATAGCGTCGAGGATGATATGAATTATCCGTAGATTATGAAAGGCAGCTTAAACGTCACTTTTCTTTATAAAATCCAGATAGTGCGTGATAAGGTTTTCGAGAACCTTTTCGTCTACGTCACTAAGTTTCTTAATGTGTAAACAACCTCCACTCGCTTTGTGTTTTCCCAGTTTTTCGAGGAAAGGTGATTGGTCGAGGGATTTAGAAAGTACGTAGAGCGAAATGCTGCCCTTACGCGGCGAAAATCCGATCTCCATCCAGTCCATCTCGCGCCCCGATTCATACTTTAGGTGACGCATTCCAAATCCAACTATCGCCGGGCCCCACATCTTCCCTTTTTCGCCGGTCAAACGCTCCATCATTTCGACAACTCTCTTGCTGCCCGCACGCTGCTGTTCGTCGGCCACGGACTCCAAAAATGTCCCGACATTGGCCTCAGTCAATTGTGTTTTGTTTTTTGCATCCGCCATAATTCCATTGATAATAAGCGAGTTTCGCAGAAAATGGCAAGGGTTTTCCAAATATACTTGACAATACCCTGTTAAATTTCTAATCTTTATGTTCGCCCCGTATTCAGTTTTTTAGGGCGTGCCATATTCCGCAGTAGCTCAATGGCAGAGCATTCGGCTGTTAACCGAAGGGTTGTAAGTTCGAGTCTTACCTGCGGAGCCAATTAAATCA
>JAYVOS010000362.1:0-4309 GCA_043757775.1 Chloracidobacterium sp.
GTTTGCGATAGCCGAGCAAGTGAAAAATCTGTAGCGGGAAGAGCCTCGCAACACGGGTGTTAATAATCATTGTTTCGTGTTCATAAGGGTCGCGAGCGACGCCCGGCAACCAGTAAACGTAGTCCTGTGCTTTCATTCTTCGCAGCACTTCCGAAACCCTCAGCCAGAACGCCGAGACCGTCCTGCCAATAAAAAATCCATCCTCACCGAGCTTTTGGTAAAGCGGCATCAGGATCATCCCGTCTTCGGGTGACACAACCTGCCCACGTCGGTTATTTGCGACTGCCTCACCCTGCGTCACGCTATCGAAATTGTTAAATCCCGGATTCATTACAAAACCATCGTCGGCAGTGATTGTCTCGCGGTAGCGAACTTCGACAATACGCGACCCGAGACTTCCGGCGGCAAGCCGCGCGCGGTGATCTTCCAGATCGGGTACATCGGTAGCAACGAGAATTCCCGTATTTACGAGCGCAAGCCAGACCAATGATGTATGATTCTCGATCGTTACCTGCGAGCCGTGCTGTCCGCCCTCGAATCCTAGCGTGACCGCACCAGCATTATTCAGATACTCGAGCATCGTGCCATCGAGGTGTTCTTCGATCCCCAGCAGGACCGTCACGGGAAACTTTTCGGCAAACTTTCGATTGCGAAGCGTATCGCCAACCGTCGCAAACGGCATCCCGTCCGCTGATGTAGAGTGAAGATCAAGCACGTAGACCTCAGATCGGGCGGTTATTAAAATGCTGTCGAGCAGACGGTCGATCTCAGTAAGTTCGCAGCCCTCGGAAAGCTCCATTAACGCGGGCGTACTCACCGACGCCATATTCTCGCGTGTCCAAGCTCGATTGAGGTCGCGATCGATAAAGCGGACGCCCAGCGGCAAACCTCTCGTATTACCGGCAATTAGATAAACCCGGCCGCACATTTGCTCCTGCTTTGTTCTAAGGGTATCCGAAACTTTGGTTAAGGCTATGGCTCCACCCGGTTCGTTGCCGTGAAGGCCGCCCACGACGATCAGCGTCGGACCGGCAGCGTTGCCTGAATATCCGGCGATAAGATGCTTTCCGGCGGCGACAAGCGGCATAGGTAATGGTTTTGCAGCGGGTGTCATTTCTCCCTACACAATTGCAAGCGCCGTTCCGCGCGATAAATGAAGTCACGTAAACGGCGGTTACTGCGATTAATCCGCCGGCTGCCATGTAATTGTCGCGAACACGGGAAACTTTTCGCGGTTGACCGTGAAAAATTACACGTTTTTGGCATCATTGAGCGAAAATGACGCGGTATTGCCGATGGCACATTTATTGCGAAGAAGCCTTATCAACCGAGGGTGAATTGAAATTTCTCCCGACTGGCTTAATGGGGATTGTGAGGGAATAATAATGCGGATTCTGGTGGGCTTTAACGGCACTGATAATTCAAATTCGGCATTGGACGATCTGCGGCACGCCGGTCTGCCTGAACGGGCTGTGGCTTTGGTGATATCCGTTGCCGAGGTGTACTTTCCATCCGAAAATCTTGGAAAAGCAGCTAATCTCGCTTCGTTTGCGGCTGACCGGCTGCGTAAAGCTTTCCCGATATGGTCAATTCGATCCGAAGCCACGGCCGGCAATCCGGCGAAAGAGATCCTCGCCGCGGCCCGGTCGTTTAACCCCGACATAATCGTTATAGGCGGACACTCCTCGATCCCAACAAGCCATAATGCACTGCTTGGGCACGTGTCAAAACTAATTCTAGCCGAGGCCGCGTGCTCCGTTCGGGTTGGTCGAATTCGCAACCCATTAAAAGCATGTCCCGAACGCATAGTCCTTGGCTTTGACGGCTCGCCTGGCTCCGAGTTCGCAGTCGAGTCTATAGCCATGCGAAACTGGCCTGCCGGAACCAAGGTTTGTTTGCTCGCGGTCGCAGACTCGGCGTTACTTCGGTCAATCGGTCGCTTTATCCCTCAGATGAACAATGTCGTCCTCGAAGCAAAATTTGCCTCCCAGTGGGCGGAAACCCTTGCCGCCGCCTCGGTCGCCAAGCTCACGAAGGCGGGTTTAATCGCCTCGGTAGACGTGCGTATGGGTCAACCAAAAGACATGATCATCGAAATTGCTAAAGCATGGCGGGCCGACAGCATATTTATCGGGCTCGACCACTTACACCTTCCGGTTGAACGGTTTCTGCTCGACAGCATCCCGGCGGCCATAGCAGCCAGAGCCTGCTGTTCAGTTGAGGTCGTTCGCAAAACAGAATGATACTTTTTCGATTATGCTAGGCTGTCCACCGCCGCCTAAACCATGTGTTGCGAGGGCCCATGTGTTTCAACGATATCTGAATCCATTTTTACTCTTAACGAATTTTCTTGGTAGCCTGTCTGTCTGCGATGATCGAATGCTAGACGAATGAACGGACAAAGTATGAAAAGCCCCTGCGTCGCTTGGGGTGCGAGAGGTCGCAAGTTCAAATCTTGTCGTCCCGACCAATATAAAAGCTCATGGATTTTATAATGTCCGTGAGCTTTGTCGATTGAGGGTCGGGACGGTTTACTCCTCCGCCTTCTCTGGCGTTTCAGGTTCAGTATCGGTCGCGATAGCAGGCGGATACATTTTTCGTTGAAGTCTGACGACGATAAATTGGTTAAGAAATATAAATACCGCAGATCCCACTACAAAGAACAGGCCTAACAAAGGCCCAAGCGAAAAGCTGCCGTCTCCCAAACCTGCATGCTTTTTGAAGTTAAATGCAGCTTCGCCGAGCCAAAAGTAATTCAACAACGTGAAAACCGCAAAATATATAAGAGTCGCCCACATCGCCCACGCGCTGCGTTTAAGCCCAAGTATCAAATTACCCAAAATTAGCAATACTATTGACGACATCCATAAAAATACCCACGAAAGGCCCGAGTGAATTTCATAGCCTTCGATAGCGGCGGCGGGTTGGCCGATGCTCTGTAGCCAACTCCACGAATAAAAAGTAAAAAAGGCCATTACTGCGATAGCAATGACCAAAAGGGCGAGATAAAGTTTGCTCCACATATCGAACTTTTTTATCACAGGTGGAGCGTTTAGTACAAACGGTAGTTTTAATCGGGCTTTACCGTTAAGTAAATAGTTTGCCCTCGACGCGAGATAAGCAATAGAACTGGTTTGTTGCCCGACGAACCAAGTGCTGACTGGACATCTGCTATCGATTTAACAGTCTTTTTGTTTATCTCAAGAATGACATCGCCTCGAGCGACGCCTTCTTCGGCTGCGGGGCCGTTTTGATCGATATCGGTTACGACCATGCCTTCGGAATCAGAATCAAGGCCGAGCTGTTTTGCGATCTGCGGAGTGACCGGTTCTAAACTCAAGCCTAGTTTGCCGCTCTGTTTTTCAGACGAAGGGCCGCCTCCGCCATCATCTTGTTCCTGGCCTGTTTTTTTAGCGTCTCCGGCACTAAACTCATCAAGCGTGGCCGTCAAATCCATCTCTTTGCCATCGCGAAGTAACGTCAGCTTTATGGACGTGCCGGGAGCAGTTCCCGCAACCTTATTACGGAGCACATTACTATCCTCTATCTTTTCGCCGTTAATTGCAGTGATGATGTCGCCGCGTTTTACTCCTCCCTTGTCAGCCGAACTTCCGGCTTTTACATTGCTTACCAAAACGCCATTTTTTTCCTTTAATTCTAGTGCCTTGGCGGTGTCATCGGTTATGTTTTGAATATTGACCCCGAGTTGTCCGCGATGCACCTTGCCGTCTTTTAATAGCTGATCCATTACGGATTTAGCCATATTTGACGGTATCGAGAAAGCGATACCGATATTGCCGCCTTGTGCCCCGCCGGGCGAGAGGATCTGCGAATTGATGCCGATCAGCTCGCCATTGAGATTGATGAGCGCCCCGCCGGAGTTACCGCGATTGATAGCTGCGTCTGTTTGCAGAAAGTCCTCAAAGCTACCGTCGCTGAGGCCTGTTCTGCGGCCTTTTGCAGAGATAATGCCAGACGTTACAGATTGTCCGATCCCGAGCGGATTACCGATCGCAAGGACGATGTCACCAACGCGCACGCTATCCGAATTGCCAAGCGTAAGAAACGGAAGATTTGTGGCATCGATCTTTATTACCGCCAGATCACTCGGCACGTCAGTGCCGACCACTTTTGCCTCATATGTCTTGTTATCACTCATCGAAACCGTTATTTTATCGGCCCCCTCAACGACGTGATTATTAGTTAGGATCGTCCCGTTAGCATCAACTACTACACCGGAACCTAACCCGCGTTCGATCTGCGGACGTTGGTTTTGCTTAGGAGCAGGCATCCCGAATTGCTTGAAAAA
>JAYVOS010000363.1:0-4303 GCA_043757775.1 Chloracidobacterium sp.
GGTTCTGGTTTTTGCGCGGGCGGGAGTCCGGGCAGCCAGTTCCGGCTCCGCGAAATGTGTCGTTCGACAATAACAATAACAATAACCAAATGACCGGCAACGGTGACGAACAGACGATCACGATCCCGCCCGAGGAGGTAGAACGCGCCGGTATCAAGATCGAAACCGTCGGTGAGACGCTGTCGAGCGAGGCCGCAAGTGTTTCGTCAACAGGTGTCGTGCAAGCCAACGCGTACGGCGAAACGCCGGTCATCTCGCTGCTCGGCGGCGTGGTTCGCCGCGTTAATGGCGAGCTCGGCCAGAATGTTCAAAAGGGCCAGACAGTTGCCGTCGTTTTCAGCGATGATCTTGCCGCCGCACAGTCGCGCTATCTGGCTTTGCAGACCGAACTATCAACATCGCGCCAGGCCTATGACCGGGTTGCTAAGCTCGCCAACCTGAATCCAGTCAGCCGTGCCGAAGTCGACGAAGCTACCGCTAAGCTGAAAACTGCCGAAGCCGAGTTAGAAGAACATCGCCGACATCACGAACGGGAAATGAAACTCGTTGCGATCGGTGCCGCCAGCCGCGAAGAGCTTGAGCAAGCGTCAACCAAAATGAGGACCGCCGAGGCCGACGTAGAACAAATGCGCCTTCGTCATCAGCGAGCGATCGAACTCGCCAAGTTAAATCCGGTCAGCCGCGCCGATTTTGAGCAGGCCGCCGTAAAACTCCGCACCGCTGAGGTTGACCGTGCTACTGCGCGTGAAAAGCTGATTTTGCTAGGTTTGTCGCCGCAGCGTGTGGATAATCTTCGCTCGCCGTCGCAGATCACATCCGAGATAGCTTTGACAGCACCAGTGTCAGGAACAATCACCGGCCGTTCGATCAATCCGGGCGAAGTTGTCGAACCGAATAAAGAGCTGATGAAGGTAACAAACCTTTCAACCGTTTGGGTGATCGCACAGGTTTATGAAAAGGATCTCTCAAAGCTCCGGCAAGGGAGCGGGGCAAGCGTCACATCGGATGCTTATGCTGGAAATCTCTTTCGCGGACACGTAACGTATATCGATGCAAACATCGATCAGCAGACGCGCACCGTTCAGGTCCGCGTCGAACTCGAAAATCCCGGTCACGCGCTCAAGATCGGAATGTACGTCAACGTCGCGTTCGGTTCGATGGGCACAGCCGAGTCAACCGTCCCTGCTGTCCTTTCGTCCGCAGTCCAAAATATGGACGGGCGGCAACTAGTTTTCGTCGCAACTGATAAACCAAATGTTTTTATCGTCAGGACGGTGCGGCTCGGCAAGGAGGACAATGGCCGTATTATCGTGCTCGAAGGCTTGAACGTGGGCGATCGTGTCGTCACGAGCGGAAGTTTCGCTCTTCGCGCGGAAATGCTCAAAGGGGCACCGATGCAACATTAGCATCGCTCTTGAATTGGCACAGTGCGGTAAGGCTGGCCGCACATTGCAGGAGGTTACTATGATGACAGATCCCGTTTGTAACATGCAGCTTGACGAAAAAGCCGTAACTCATTCATTAGTTTTCGAGAATGAAACATTCTTTTTTTGTTCCGAGGGATGCCAGGCAGAATTTCTGCGTCATCCGCCGGATTATCTAATGGGCGATCACCGCCGCCCTTACCAGGGATCGGAGGAGCATCGCGATGTGTAGATTTCTCGGATACCTGGGACAGGAGATCTTGCTCGCGGATCTGATTTCACGTCCAGCTAATTCGCTGATTCGCCAAAGCTACAGATCCAAGGAGCGGAGTGAGCCGCTTAACGGCGACGGATTTGGTATAGGTTGGTATTCGCCTAAGGTTTCGGCCGAGGCGTGCGTGTTTACGAGTATCACACCGGCGTGGAGCAACCGGAACCTGCTGAATTTGGCGGAGCATGTAAGATCGGCATGTTTCTTCGCACACGTTCGGGCCGCTTCGCCGGGGACGGCCGTTTCAGAACTGAATTGCCATCCTTTTCGCCGCGGACGTTACCTGTGGATGCACAACGGTACCATCGAGGGCTTTAGCTCGATAAAACGACGGCTTCGTCATTCACTTTCGGACGACATTTACAACACCATCGAAGGCACTACCGATTCCGAACACGCCTTTGCCCTATTTCTAAATCTATTGGGCGAACAAAAAGTGAACGTGAACACAACGGATTTGGCGGACGGACTTATCAATACTATCGCCCAATTGAAAGATTGGGCCGCTGACGCGGGTGTCAAAAAGCCTTCGATCTATAATTTTGCGGTGACGGACGGGCAACGTATTGCGACCGTTCGATACGTTTCTGACCCGCAGGTCGAACCTATTTCTCTCTACTTATCAAAGCAAGGAAGATATCAATGTTTCGATGGCAGAGCGGGAATTGTTGACTGCGATAACGCAGAAAGCGGGATGATCATCGCGTCCGAACCGTTGACCGACGAGCGGGAAAACTGGACACGGGTCGCCCCGAATCATGTAGTGACAATAGACAGCCAATTAAACCCGGAGGTTCGTTTGATGCCGGGCTTTTGAACAGGTTAAGTCATTAGAAGAGCGAAAGTCTTGGTAATGCTTTCCGCTTTCAACAATCTTAAGGCAAGGATTATAGTCAATTCATGGCGTCCGAAATTATTTCAACAGATGACATTCTCTCTGATACGTAGCCGTGCAGTGCCATTGCTACCCTGTTGGTTGATTCGGAAGTGATATTCAAATAACGCAGAAACGTCTTCAATTGAGAATGTCCGGTGATCTTCATCACTTCCGTATGAGGACAACCCGAGGCGATCATCCTCGTCGTTGCCGTATGACGACAATCGTGAAATCTGAAGTCCTGTACTTTTGCCTCTTCGCACACTACCTTGAAGACCGTCTTGATAGTAGTCGTAATACCAAAAACCGTCCTATCCTTGGCTCCGGACGATGACTCCTGTAAAGCTTCGAGCTCGGTCCTTAATCGCGGAGTGATCCCAACAGTTCTGGATTCCTCGGTCTTTGTGTTCGTCTGTGGTATGAAGATCTCGTTCTTTTCAAAATTGATATCCTCCCATTTAAGCTTGAATATCTCACCCCGCCGCATGGCTGTGTCGAGAGCACATATCAACATTGCTTTCAGATGCGACCTTCGCCCGATGCACGCGTCCAGCAATCGACGCTCTTCTTCAAACGACAAAACCCGTTCGCGCTCTACTTCCGATCCTTTTGAAATTACGCCTCTGGTTAGTACAAACGGATTCTTAATGAGCCACTCATTCCTGATCGCATAGTTGAGCATTGCCCGCAGGAGTTCAAGTTCCCGGTTGACCGATGCGATCTTACGGGGAGTGCCTCCGATCGTCGGAGTTCTCAGCCTTGACCGTTTATACGATTCGATATCGACTGACTTGATGGTCCGGATCAGCTTTGTTCCAAAGTGCACGGTGAGTGCCTTCAGCGAAGTTTTTACCGGCAACAACGACCGCCGGCCGGAGACTTTGATCCCATGAGAATATTCAGCTTTTTGAAGGACCTGGTCTTCGTAGTTCTCCGAAAGCTGCCCAAAGGTCAATTTGTCAGATTCGAAAAATTCGTGTCCGTGGACATCAAGTTCCTGCCGCATTGTATCCACAACACGTCGCGCGGTTCGTTTGTCAGAAATCGGTTGGTATTTGACCTTATACTTTCCGTTCTGATCTTTGTACTGCAGTCGTGCGTAAAGCCGGCCTTTGATTTCCACCCAGTACCGAGGTGCCGAACGCTTCTTTTTCAATTCAATATTGTCGGATTCGCCGTTCATTTCAATACCCGAAAGGTTGTGGTTATCTAAGAAGTTAACTAGGATTTGATGTTATCATATGTTACGTTTGTTACCAAATTCGCTTTTAACAAAAGGGTAAACGGGGCTAAAACGCAGTATTTGTAGGGGTCAACGTCTGACTTTTGTTATCCTATGTTATCGTATGTTACAGCGAGAACTGGGCTGTTAACCGAAGGGTTGTAAGTTCGAGTCTTACCTGCGGAGCCAATTTACGCAACAAGTTACGGGCATCGATTTGGTGTCCGTTTTCCGTTTGTGACGTGGATTGTGACATAACTGTAATACGGTTTTCCGTAACGGCTTTTTGTGAACGCCTAACGTGCGGCAGATGGCGGCTCTAGCGCGATGGCGGCTTTGTAGAGGGCCCTCCTACGAATATGGCTGTAAGTTTTCATCATCTGTGGGTCGGTATGCCCAACCTGAGCCTGTATAACGCAGTCCGGCCTCCCGTTTTCAGCTAGCATTGTGATTGCAGTATGACGACCGTCGTGAAAGCGAATATGCTCTAAACCTGCTTTCTTGCGAAT
>JAYVOS010000364.1:0-4300 GCA_043757775.1 Chloracidobacterium sp.
TCAAAACTCCTGACGCATTACACCTCGCGACAGCTATTCATCATAAATGCGATGAATTTTGGACCAACGACGATCGTTTGCATAAGGTCGCCCCATCCATCGTCCAAAACATTATCAATAATTAAAAGTAATGCGTGACATTCCCGTCGGTAACGGCAATCTGCTTGTAAATTTCGACGATAAATACCAGATACGCGACTTTTATTTTCCGCACGTCGGGCAGGAAAATCACAGCGATGGTTTTCCATTCAGGTTTGGCGTTTGGGTTGACGGCGAGTTTTCGTGGGTGTTTTCTGACGATTGGCAGCGAACGCTAAAATATCTGCCGGACACGCTCGTAACAGACGTTTTTCTTGTAAACCAACAGTTCGGGATAGAAATATCGTGTAATGATACTGTCGCCGGTCGCGAAAATATTTTTCTTCGCCGTGTCGAGGTCAGAAATCTCGAAGACAAACAGCGTGACGTTCGTATTTTTCTGCATCAGGATTTCCGCATTTACGAAAATAAGATCGGCGACACGGCTTTTTATGACCCTGACACATTGTCACTTATTCATTACAAACGCCACCGCTATTTCTTGATAAATACGCTGCCGCATTTTGACGAGATCGCAACTGGCCGTAAGGCTTTTCGCAACAGCGAAGGCACGTGGCGAGACGCCGAAAACGGAGAGCTTCACGGCGGCACAATTACAGAAGGCTCAGTTGATTCGACTATCGGTTTACACGCCCAAATCGACGGCGGCTCCACGTTTGAATTTTACTATTGGATAGCCGCGGGAACCGATCACGCTGAGGTTGCCGAACTCAATGAACACGTCCTAACCAAAGGTCCGGACAATTATTTGAGCGAAACATCTGCACATTGGCGAGATTCGCTTAGTCCGTCTAATAGCCTTGATCTTGCAAAACTTCCCGCAAATATTACAGATCTGTATAAACGAAGCCTGCTCATTATGGGCACTCAGATAGATAATGGCGGTGCGATCATCGCGGCAAACGACCACGATGTGACCGACCGCGCGACCGATCATTACAGCTATCTGTGGCCGCGTGACGGCGCTTTTGTCGCCAATACTCTCGATATAGCAGGTTACTCAGATACTGCGAAACGATTCTTTGAGCTGTGCGGACGAATTGTCCATAAGCGTGGCTATTTTCTACAAAAATACAACCCTGACGGCTCGGTCGGCTCGGGCTGGCACGCCTACTGGGACAAATACGGCAAATATCCGCTGGTGCCGATCCAAGAAGACGAAACCGCGCTCGTTTTGTGGGCTCTGTGGGAACATTATGAAAAGACAAATGATCTGGAGCTTGTCCGCTCGCTCTATGACGGTCTGGTCGTAAAATGCGCGGATTTTATGGTCGATTTTCGCGATCCGGAGACAGGCTTGCCGATGCCGAGCTGGAATCTGTGGGAAGACCGTCGCGGCGTTCATACATTTACCTGCGCGACGGTCGTTGCGGGTCTGCGTGCTGCGGCAAATTTCGCACGGCTTTTTGGCGATGCTGACAAAGCAGATATCTACACCACGGCAGCTACTGAGATGGTTGCGGCAATGCGAGAACATCTTTACAGCGAGCAGCTTGGGCGTTTCCTGCGTTCGCTGCAGGCTAACGGCGGTGATTTACTAACGCCAGATGCGACTATTGATGCGTCGCTTTTCGCTATATTCTATTTCGGATGCTTTGACGTGGACGACCCGGTCGTTACTGGAACAATGCAGGCGATCAGTACGCACTTGACCAATCAGACAGAGTTTGGCGGTGTCGCACGTTTTAACGAAGACGGCTATATGCGGGCGTCCGATAGCGTGACAGGTAACTCATGGTTTATCTGTACGCTGTGGCTCGCGGAATATTACATCGCTCGTGCCAAAAGCCACGAAGATCTCCTGCCTGCTCTTGATATCCTCAACTGGGTTACCGAACGGGCGTTACCGTCCGGCGTTTTGGCTGAACAGATCGATCCCCTGACCGGTAAACCCGCATCCGTTTCGCCGCTGACTTGGTCACACTCGACTTTCGTCGCGACAGTTCACAGTTACTTAAGAAAAGAAATTTAACGCAAAGCCGCTAAGGTGCAAAGACGCAAGGAATTACTTATTGACAGGCTAACTGAGCCAAACGGTGCCGTAACAATATTCAAAATTTGTCTATCTTCTTAATTCTTCCTTTGCGTCTTAGCGACTTGGCGACTTTGCGTTAAAATTATCTTAATGCGAAAAGCAAAGATCCTAGCTACGCTCGGCCCTGCATCAAACACTAAAGAAACTATCGAAGCAATGCTGCTAGCGGGGCTTAATGCCGTGCGTATAAACATGTCGCACGGCGCCCAAGATGATCACGCCGCGACGATAAAGATCGCACGCGAAGCCGCTGCTGCGTTGGGTAAACCGCTGTCTATACTCGTCGACCTGTCAGGACCTAAGATCCGCACCGGCAAGATGGAAGGTAGCCGTCCCGTCGTCCTGCACGAAGGCGAGCTTTTCACGATCACGAACCGCGAGATCGAAGGCACCGTCAGCGAAGTTTCGACCAATTTCGATGGTTTGCCAGGCTGTGTCGAAATTGGAGCTAGGATACTGATCGACGACGGCGCGATCGAGTTAATAGTTGATTCGAAAACAGAAACTGATGTGACAACCCGCGTCATCACCGGCGGAGTTTTGTCAGATCGTAAGGGCATCAATCTGCCAAACACGCCGCTGCCGATACCGTCGCTGACGAAAAAAGATCACGCCGATCTCGAGTGGGCGATGACACAAAATGTCGATTACATTGCGCTTTCGTTCGTCCGCACTGCTGACGATTGCCGCGAGGTCAAGGACCTCATCAAAAAGCTAAACACGCGTAAATTAGGCCGTGCCCAGCTCGTCGCCAAGATTGAAAAGGCTGAGGCTATCGCCAATCTCGACGAGATAATCTCTGCTACAGACGGCGTAATGGTGGCGCGCGGCGACCTCGGCGTCGAAACGAGCGTCGAGCTAGTGCCTGTATATCAAAAACGTATTATCGAAAAGGCCGTGGCGGGAGACAAATTTGTCATCACGGCGACGCAGATGCTCCAGTCGATGATCGAAAATCCTTTTCCGACGCGTGCTGAGGCTTCGGACGTGGCTAATGCAGTATGGGACGGTTCGGACGCCGTCATGCTCTCTGCCGAGACTGCCTCAGGTAAATATCCGCTTGAAGCGATCCGCACCATGGTCCGCATTATCGATTCGGCGGAAACCATTAAGGCCGATCAGTTGAGAAAGCCGATCAAATTTTTACAGTCGCCGTCTCGACGCACGAGCCAAGCCCTTTGCAAAGCCGCAGCCTACGCCGCCAAAGAGATGTTGACCGAAAAGGTCGCCGTCTTTACCGAATCCGGTCTGATGGCACGCCGCCTGTCCACCGTTCGTTCAGGCCTTCAGACGTTCGCGTTGACGACCTCGACTGATGCCTACAACCAACTCTCGCTCATCTGGGGAGTGCAGCCATTTTGCCACGAACACGGTGCTACCGCCAACGAAATGCTCGAGATAGGCGAAAAGACACTACTCGACGCATCGGTCGTCGAACCCGGCGAAACACTTATAATGATGGCCGGCCGCCTCTCCGGCCGCGGCCTCTCAAGCTCAGTCGTAGTCTGGTCCATCGGTGAACGCGTCGCAAGACGGTAACCTCTTGTCGGAACCGGGAGCGATAGCGACGAGGTTCTTTACTCACAGATTGAAGGTTTGTGGCTAGATATGAGATTACAAATTCTAGTGATAATTATTTCGGGATCCTTGCTCGGGCTGAACTCGGAAAAAGCAGTTATATTATTTTGGATATGAAACGTTAGAGGATTATTCGCGGGATGGACCCCATGCCATGGGTGAATTCGATAAATGATCCTCGTCGCTTTCCGTTTGCAAAATCCCAAAACCGCATTATATTCCCAAAAAATCGGAATTTATCCGGAAAGTAGCAATTCCGAATCGATTGGTGGAATTTTATCCAAATTGCTGGATATTTTTGCTAATTGACAAGAATTTTCCCCAATTTACGAGGATTCTTACAAAATCTCACGATTTCTCAAAGATTTACACGGATTTTCGCACATTTAAGCGAGTTCTTTCAAATTTATTCGATTTTCCTCAGATTTAGACAATTTCTTCCAAATTTATGGATATTTTAACAAATTTAGCCGATTTTTCCGAGATTTTGAACTATTTGCCCAAATTTGGACAAAAACCTTGCCCGCGAGTCTAGCTATGAAACTTGGATGCGACGTTTTCGCGGCCCCAGCGGAGTGTTGTCGCCAT
>JAYVOS010000365.1:0-4297 GCA_043757775.1 Chloracidobacterium sp.
CTTGAGTCGTAAGTTGAGCAGTATGGGTGTCAAAACTGCCGACCTGAACATAAAATACCTGCCGGGACACGTTAAGGTTGTTGCGGCTTTTGATCATACGAGCCACTTGTTTTAGCTGTAAGCCAATGCTTGTATTTGGAAATGTAACTGTCACATCCTGGCTTGTTTTCAGGGCATTATTAGCTCTTATGGCAAGATCTGTTACATTACTGGCCGCCTTAACATAGTTTGATGAATTTAGATCCTGTTGTCTAAGTGCATTGAATGTATCTAAGCGTGACAGGGTTGATCCGGTTGGATTTGTTCCAAATCCTGCGGGATTAAGAACAGTTGTCAGATTATTGGTGCCTGTATTATTTGCTTGAGAGATGGCCATCGGCAAAGTAGATTGACCGGCGGTAAAGAGCTGTGCACCGGCAATTGAAGTGATCATAGGGACCAACCTTAATGGTAGACCAGTAACAGGGTCGTAATTGAATAACGGATCTACCGAATCTGCTAGTCGTCCGCCCCAACCGGTAAATGCCTGAGTAGCGGCATTACTGGTTTGGGACTGAGTTACCTGATCGGAATGTGAAAATAGTTGATAAGGTTTTTTATAAGCGGCACTTTGATAATTAGCCTTGGTCATTGGCACGACTAGATTGCCGACATTTGCTACCACGGCGAGTTTTCCTTGTGCGTAAAGCTCATGAATACCATTATTTATGGCACCAGCGACACCCGTCCCAAAATTGGGATGCAGGGCATAGTTCAATCCGCCGCCGATACTTTGTGCAAAGATGTTCGTTGGAGCAAGCTGAGTTTGATCAAAGGCTAAGCCGCCTTGTGACTGTGGCACACGAAGACCACTATAAGTCGCCCAATTGCTGACAAAGCCATCGATGTGATTTGGGATCACGATATTGTTGCCGTCGCAACCTCCTTGCCAGTAGAGCAAAACTAGCGCTTTGTAGTCAGTAACCACATCGGGTTGGCTGTCGATAGCTTTTTGTGCCATCGCCGTGATGCCTCCGAGATGATGCATTTGGGTTGCAAGTCCAACCATGCCAAGGGCACAGCCGCCGGTTTTTTTGATAAAATCGCGTCTTGTCTCTTTCATATTTTTTTACCTCTGCACCTGATATTGCGACGAAGTCGCGACTAGATATATTGCCTGACGGACCTTGCCCATGGTGTCCACTGAGCTAACCGTGCCGACCGATGTCAAGATCGCCGATTTCATTGTCGAGGACATCGTGTTGTGGAGCATTCGCCTGTTCAATTCGTCAACCATAGACCCGCCTGACGGATCGCTAACTAACATTGCTTGCAGATCGGTTATATCGATCGATGTTCCGTTTGGGGTTCCGCCGGTGTTTGTTGCCGCCGTGACCGGGATCGCAGGGTTTCCATAAACCATTTGATTTACAAAGTTGGTTCTTTGAATGGCAGTGCCGGTCGTCATCAGCGCAAATTCGGGTCCAAGTAGGGAGGTTCCCGGAATGATGAAATTTGGCGGAAAGTAATTAAAAACTGTGGGCGAACGAAAAGGGGTCTGGCCCATTCCGGTATATTCGCCTCGTCCGGTTAAAACCCCGTCACTCTGTCCCGAAGCAGCAGCGTCACGCACGTTGAACGAACGCAGAATATTTGCCGCAAATTGGACGGGCTCACGGAGCTTGCCGTAGTTAGGATCGGTCTTAAACGACCCTCTAGCCTCTGGATCAGTCAGTATAGCCATAATGACTGCTTTCATATCACCGCGAACTGCTGACCCATTGTCACTAAAAACAGCCGCTATGCGACCAACATAAGCAGGTGTCGGGTTGCTGGTGACCATTTGCTGAATAAGTATCTTGCTAATGTACGGAGGCAGGTTCGGATGATTAAATATATTGTCCAACGCCTGAGTGAGTGAGTTGTTTGCGTAGGTCTGGACTGCCGCCACCGCCTGAGCATTCGTTGTAGGGGCAACGAGTGTGCAGTTAAAAATTGGGAGACAAGTTAAGCCGCACGCTCCCGCACCAGTAGGCGGACATGCGGCGATATTAGATGTGGTCGATCCGTTGTAAACCAACAGCGTCTTGGCACTAATATCGTGTTTGTTGCCTCCTGCCGTTGTTACGTTGCCGTTGAAAAGCATTGGGTCAACATAATTGACTGCTCCCGATACTATGTGTGGGCATGCTCCGGGGGCAGAGCTTTGACAAAAAGACCAACCGGTCAATACCTTGGTCATGTTGTTAACAGTGATCTGATCATAACTAGGGATTGCAGTATCGCCTACCTGACATGGATTATGTTCGACACAGATCACTGTTCCATCCTGATTGAGCATAAACAAACCGACCGAGAAAAGCTGCATTATCTCGCGGGCATAATTCTCATTGGGATTGAGCCTCGAGCTCTGAGACATGCTGAGATAGTCACCCATTGTCGGGCTCAGCGTCATTTGCTGCATCAGCGTTCGGTAGTTGCCAAAAGCGTTTGTCGAAAGTATCTTGTGATACTCAGCCATGTGCCGTGACTGCTGAATATCCACTCCTGACGTTACCCAGATCTGGCTCAGCGCCCATGACACGCGATGGCGTAACTGAGCCGTGCCATTCAGCATCTCTTTCGAGTTCCATGTCTGCATCGGATACATCGTATAGCTATCACGAAAACAAGTGACAGGTGTGTCAACCGGGTCAGGCGGAACCGCCGCAAGATTTGACGAACCGTTGCATGTGAGCGGAGCATTTACAGGTTGCAGAGCATAATTTACATCATCGTCAGGGTAGGGGTTGCCTACCGTCGGATATTGCTGATTAAATTGATTGTTGATCCAGGTCGTAAGACGGATGCCTGCAAATTGACTGTCAAATTCCCGCTGTGGCCCGAATGTCGCCTGTTCGAGAAATCTCGCGTGGTCGTTAAATTTTTTCAATGGACTGACCAAAGCAGCAGATCTGGAGACTTTGCTATCTGTAGTGAGGCGGGCGGTCGTGCCGAGAGGAGTCGGTTTTGCGTCCGCACTTTCTTTGGTTTCGCCTCCCATTTTGCCGATGCCGATTTTGACCTTATTGCTGGCAAGTCCGCGCCAAGTTAAGTAGATGAGTAGATCGCCGCCGGTTGTGGGCGGTTCCCAGTAGCCGGATTCATCAGTCAAAACCGTTGTGACTTCCCAGACATTCTTGAAATTCACAGAGGGTTGGATATCCAGCACGGGATAACGATAGCCGTGTCCAAGACTATCTTCGGCGTAGATGCGGAAAGCGTTGGCTCCCTCGCCGCTCATCAGCCTAAGGTCACTCACATAAAGAATGATCTTAGAATTGAGAGAAAAGGCCCGAGCGACGATCTTTGACGGGCTGACGGTCGTAGCCCTACGGCTGGATTGTGCCAATGCACGCGTCGATGTCGCCTCGCTCAATAATATCGGGGTTGGTGATTCGTAATTTACGTCCGTCTCTCTCTGAGCGGCGGCTAAAATACTCAACCCAGACAACAATACAAAAATAGCCAAAATTCGCAAAAAAGATCGCGAGATTCTGCTTGTCATACCATTTCCTCCTCTAGGATAAACCGACTGAACTTACAATTTAATTAATGACACGAGGGACGAGAAGGCCTTCGTTAAAAAATGTTGAACATTTACTAAAATACAATAACTCTCTTAATAAGACAAGGACTTTATTTCTATAGAATTCAATTAGAATATTTCCTATTGTTCTTAGACGTAGCTTATTCTTACTTAGCCGATAAAATGTAAAGAAATGTAAATTTTTTTTTACCTTTCGTATTCTATGCTAAAAACAATTTTTATTGAAGCCCCAAAAGATTTTAGTTTCAAAGCTACACTATATAGTCATGGCTGGTGCGAACTCGCGCCTTTTCAAATCGATGAGATAAATTGGCGGCTCGATTATGTTTTTACTGACGCAAATGGCAAAAATGCCGTGCATGGCGTCATAAGCGAAGAAGATAAAAGTATTCGGATCGATCTTGCAAATGGAAAACTTGATGCAGTTAGGATTGAAAATGACGTGCGGCATCTGCTCCGGCTTGATGATGATCTCAATGGATTTTATGAAAAGATCGCAAAACACGGCGGGCCTGAGTGGATCGCGGAAAAGCGTGCCGGACGATTATTAAGGTCAGCTACGGTTTACGAGGATCTCATCAAAACCATTTGTACGACAAATTGCTCGTGGGCATTGACCAAGATAATGGTCGCTAATTTGGTCAGCAAGCTCGGAACACCAGCAGGAAAAGGCAAAAACGCATTTCCGACTGCTGAAGTAATGGCGTCTGTCCCCGAGTCTTTTTATCG